>NZ_RZQP01000021.1:0-51156 GCF_003998165.1 Mesorhizobium sp. M7A.F.Ca.US.007.01.2.1
CAAGCGCGACGGCCAAGGGCATCGTGTCGCCAAAGGAGCGGAAGCATTTTCCGAGATGGTCCTCATCGCCGTCACCCGGCGTTCTGCAGAAGCCATTCTTGAAACAGTCTTTGCCGAGGACGGGCTGGATGGCGGCGTCTCTGTTGCCAATCCGCTGGTTCAGCGTGCCGTTGGCCGACGAGGCGGCATGGCGCAGCTGTCGATCGCACTCGACCGGCCGGTGATCGGCCTCGGCGCTTCGGCATCGCTTCACTACGCGGGGCTGCCGCCGATCCTCGGCAATGCGTGCAAGATCGCCGAACACGCCGACGTCGCCAATGCGCTAGGCGCGGTGGTCGGGCAGGTACGGATGTCAGCGGAAGCCCGCGTCAGCCAGCCGGAGATCGGGCTTTTCCGTCTCAATTCCGGCCTGCGGCTGGACGATTTTGACACCGAGGACGAAGCAATGGCCGCCGCCGAAGCCCACATTCGCGCTCTGGCGGCAGGTCTCGCCGAGCGCGCCGGGACCGATCAGGCTCGGATCGAGATCTCACGGGACATAAGGGTTGCCACAATCGAGGGCGAGCGCAGTTTCGTCGAAGCCATCGTCGTCGCGACAGCCACCGGGCCGCCGCGGATCGCGTCCTGACCCGGATAGGGGCCGCCCTGTGGCCACGGCCGGAACGTTGCGCAGGCTGGAGCCCTTCGCCGATCTGAAGACCGATATAGGCCCTGGTGCAAATGAATACTCCGCACGCCAGCGGGACTTTGCAGTGGGTGCATGTGCCGTCGACCGCCAGCAAATGGTCGCCGACGCGTACCAGGACCACCAGCTGACCGGCGGCATCGGCATTATCGCGATTGCCACGATGAACACACCAACAGCGAGGGGTCGGTTTCCGCGGGCTGTTTCGATGCCATCTTGGTTCTCCTTCACGATCCTGACGGCGTGCGTCGACCATGCGCCAGACATGAAATTGGATGCAGCGCTTTTCGAAAAGTTCCCGTGGTTCGCCACGGATGGGAACCTTCCTCCTGGGTGTCGTGCCAGTCGGGAACCAATCCTCGCCAGCCGCATCCAATGGTTTCGAGCGTGGAACTGGAGAGACCGATGGACCTGCATTCGCAAATTCTGAACGACACCGAAGATGGCGTGTCGGCCTCCGCCGAAGCAAATTCAGTGGGAGACGGCCAACCCAGAGCAGTCGGCCGCGTCCGGCCGACGCGCTTCGATGCTGAGGCCGCGGTCAGGACGCTGATCTCTTGGGCCGGCGACGATCCGGCCCGACCCGGTCTTATCGATACTCCTGCGCGTGTCGTTCGTGCCTATGAAGAGTGGTTTGCCGGCTATCGGCAAGATCCTGTGAGACTGCTCGAACGGACGTTCGATGAAATCGGCGGCTATAACCAGGCGGTCGAACTGCACGACATAGCGTTTCATTCTTTCTGCGAGCACCACATGGCCGCAATCCACGGCAAGGCGTACATCGCCTACATGCCCCTCAACCGCGTGGTGGGCATCTCCAAATTGGCAAGGGTCGTCGAGGCTTGCGCTCGCCGCTTGCAGGTACAGGAGCGGCTCACGGATGATATCGCTTGCGCGATCGAGGATGCCCTGCAGCCGGGTGGAGTGGCCGTCGTGCTTGTGGCCGAGCATGGCTGCATGACATCGCGCGGCGTCCACGCGCACGGCACCCGCATGGTCACCAAACGCATGCTCGGCGTTTTCGAGACGAACATCGATCTGAGGCGCGAATTCCTGTCGTCGATTCCGGTGTGACGAATTTTCAGGAACCTTGTTGTCGAGACCAATCTCTTGAAGGGCAAGGAGACTGCTCATGTCGTACGTTCGGCGAGACGCGACCGAAATCATCGCTGCCTCTGGCGACCTGGAATTGACGCAGCGAGCCCTGGCGCGCGACGGCGCTGCCTTTCGCACCATCATCAAGACGCATAACCAGCGGCTTTACCGCATCGCGCGCGGCGTGGTGCGCAATGACAGCGAGGCCGAGGACATCGTCCAGGAGGCCTATGTCAGGGCCTTTGCCCATCTCGGCAGTTTTCGCGGCGATGCCTCGCTCGGCACGTGGCTGTCGCGCATCGTCATCAACGAAGCGCTCGGCCGGTTGCGTAAAAGACGGCGATCGGTGGCGATGCCCGAGAACCCGCAGGCCGAGATTATCCAGTTTCCCCTCAACCCCAGCGATGATCCGGAGCGGACAATGGCGCAACGGCAAATCCTGGCCCTTGTCGAACGGGCGACCGACAGCCTTCCAGATCTCTACAGGATGGTGTTCGTGGCGCGGGTGATCGAGGGCCTGAGCATTGAAGAGACTTCAGAACTACTCGGCGTGCGGCCCGAAACCGTCAAGACCCGCCTGCATCGCGCTCGCGCCCTGCTGCGCAAGGCGCTGGATGACCAGATCGGGCCGGTGCTGCTCGACGCCTTCCCCTTCGCTGGCCGGCGCTGCGAAGGGTTGACCGCTGCCGTGATGAAGCGGCTCGGCCTGGAAGGCTGACCCATTTTCTGATTTGGCGGATTTTCGCGGGAACGTTTGCCGCCGCGCTGCATCCAATGATGCGTCAACCGGAAACGAAGCCCGAGGCGATCCCCGCATCCGGGCGAAGGAGATGTCATGCTTATTCGTCACACCGCCGCTCTGGCCGCCTGGCTGCTGCTTGGCACTGCCCCGCTTGCGCAAGCCGCCGACAAACCAACCGACCCGCAGATCGCCCACATCGCCTATACAGCCGGCGTGATCGATGTCGAGGCGGCCAAGCAAGCGCTCAAGAAGTCGAAGAACAAGGAGGTGCTCGCCTTCGCCAAGGACATGGTCCGCGACCATGAGGCGGTGAATGTCCAAGCGCTCGACCTGGTCAAGAAACTCAAGGTGACGCCGGAAGACAACGCCACCAGCAAGGCGCTGACCAAAGCCGCCGCGGAGGAGCGGGCCAAGCTCGCCAAGCTCAAGGGAGCGGCCTTCGACAAGGCCTATGTCGACAACGAGGTAGCCTATCACAAGCAGGTCGACGACGCTCTCCAAACGCTCCTGATTCCCTCTGCGAGCAACGCCGAGCTCAAGGATCTGCTGGAGACCGGCCTGAAGATATTCCAAGGCCATGAACAACATGCCGAACATGTCGCCGGCATGCTGAAATGAGAACAGCGCTGATGATGCCGAAACGGCAACTGTGGATTGCACTGGCGCTAACAATCGTCGCCGCGCCGGTGAAGGCCGAAACCATCCAGGTCACCATCGACAAGCTGGTGTTCTCGCCAGTGACCGTCGAGGCGAAGGTTGGCGACACGATCGAGTGGGTAAACAAGGACGTGTTTGCCCACACAGCCACCGTGAAGGGTGGCTGGGATGTGATGATCCCGCCGAAGAAGTCCGGAAGCCTGAGATTGAAGGCCGCGGGAGCGGTCAACTATTTCTGCCGCTTCCACCCCAACATGAAGGGCCGCATCACGGTGGCGCCATAGCTGGAGCGTGGGATCGCGGCAGGCGTCGCGATCCAACAATTCGGGGGGGCGTCGTGCCCAAGGAGGTTACGCAGGCAAAGACCGCTTTGTCTTTGCGGGCGGCGACAGATTCGGCGCCACTCAGGTTGGCATTCTGCGCTCGCTCGCGCGCCGCGGCAATTGCAGCGTATATGGTTGTCGGTTCGAGAGTTGGCGCACTGAACGAGGCCTACTATGCTGGCGATCTCACGATGGAAGGAAACCCGGATCGAGACTATCTGGCGTGGATTGGGCCGGCGCGACGTCTTTCCGTTGACATGGAAAGTGAACCGGATGAAGCGGTCTCGCGTATGGGAGGGTAACGTTCAAGGCCATGCCGACCCCTTCTGATACGCCAGCATCAGCGAAGCAAGCACGAAAGAAGCGACAGTCCAATCGAAGGACTGGCGATATCTGGCTGTAGCGGAAGGACAGTGTCGATCGGTCCCGCCTGATCACGCCGAAGCACACTGGCACCGACGGCATGGTCTCTGACTAGCGCTCAGAGCCGTAAATGGGTCGCCTTTATCAAGAACCGCTTCGAGGCGCTGCTGAGGGAGATCTTCGAATGACGGCCGCTATCCTTTGCGGCCATCATGGACTAGCAGCTCATGCTCGTTTCGCCATCGGCTGCTACGTCTACCGAGTGGTCCGGGCCCGCGCACGCAGGACCGGGTGCTCTGCCTCGGCGCGATGTAGGTCTGCGCGATGCTCCTTGCGCTCACTGCCGGCACCCGCACTGGAAGCGAGGTGTATTTCGAAGGGCGTCCTAGGATCCATGTCGAGCAAGCGCTCGCCAAGTTCCTCATGCGCGGGGAGGTGATCGAATGCTCCAAGCCGCCGACCTGCCGCCGTGGGCTGCCTGCCGACCCCCCTGCTTCTGATCGGAGTGGTGCTTACCCTTGCCGGAGCCATCGCAACACTGCGATTCGGCAGCTTTTGCTAGCGAATCCACGTACCTACACTTGGCCTCGGCTGGGGAACGGGCGCGACCGCGCTTGCTCAATCGTCTTCTTGTCGGCGCTCGGTTCCCGCGTCGGAGCCCGCGAACTGCTGGTCGCCGCCTTCGTCACGGTCACCTGATGCTCATTGCCCGGGCAGCACGTTTCCGTGACAGGACCGCAGGGAAGACGGGCATCCCTTCGAGGTCAGAGGTGAGGCAGGCTTGCGGACATGCGTCGAACACGCTGCGGCGGCACCGGATAAGTGATGCCGCCGCAGTCATTACGAGCGTCAGCGGCGACGACCGGCCAAATTTGGGCCCGCAACGATCGCCGACACCGAAGTCGCCGCCTGACCCTTGACCTCCTTGTCCTGCTTCGGTTTGCGGGTTTCGCGGTTGCCCTTCCTCTTTGCCATTCCTTGTCTCCTTGCTGGCAAGCACTGTGCGGCCCCCGGTCGACGGCCGGCAGCGCGCTTCGTGCGAAAACGATGAAGCTGCAGGATCCCCTGGCCAGGCGGATACTCCCCGCGCGGCCAGGGTTACCGGCGCGTTTTGCGCCGCTTTCGGAACGTTAGGGAGCTTGGAGGAGGTGTGTTCATGACCTCATTATGGGAACGTCGGATGCAGAAGTCCAAGATGGCTGGCCGATACCGGCCGTTTCGCGTCCAAAGGCCGCACGCGGCGCGCTTCGATTGAATTTCCGTGTAGGAGCCCCATCTACGATGCATGGTAATCGCAGGTCGTCACAAGAAGTTTCTGGTCGTTTCGGCGTTCCTCCTGACGCGTTCCTAGCCCGAGCGGCAAGGGCGCGCCCGCCCGCCGTCTCGGGAACAAATCCCACCCAGTCCGACATCGTATCCGGTCGTTCAGCGGCCGGCTTGTCGGCATGTCCATGACCAAGCTCGCATGAGGTTCCGCCATGTGCGGCCGCGGGCTACTTCGGCGGAGAGACCAACATGTCCAAAATCGACCGCACTTATCCATCGGCATCAGAACGCGGGTCCGAACGCAAGTCCAGAACCACAGTGCGGCAGCTGTTCCTTCGTGCCATCCGCCAATGGCAGCGGAGCCGCGCGATCAACGAACTCTCGCGACTGGACAACAGGCAACTCGAGGACATTGGCATTTCGCGCAACCACATCCCGCGGGTGGTTGAGGGTCTTTTCAGTCCAGAAGGAGCCAAACCTCTCCCAATGGCGGACTACCTGGGCGAGAGCCCGGTAATCGTGGCGGAATCCTATATTCCCCGGAGGGCCTGACATGGACACGATCACAAAGACCATCATAGCCGTAGGTCTTCTCGGCCTGATGGTGACCGCGTTCGCGATGCTCTGAGGGGCATCGGTGGCGCATTCCCGCAGTTGAAGTCGGGATGAAGTAGGGATGAAGTAGGCAGGACAGCATGTGCATGGAGACGTTCATCAGGATTTCGAGGCTTGCCGGGAGGGTCGCGTCCTTTCCCGGAGCAAACTCTTTGACCCTGAATCCCGCACCTAACCTGCTCCGGAGCATTCCAGGCAAAGCGGTTTGGCGCCGAGCGCCGCATCGATGGAGCGTGTCATGAGAACCGTCCGAACGAGGCAGGTGTGCCTCTCCTGCAATAGCCTCTTGCCCCGCGCCGCAGTCCGCTGCCCCTGGTGCATCTCGTCGACCGTCACTCCTGCCGCGATTGCGGATCACTGCGCGTCGGGGACGAGGCCCGGCGGACGAGCAAGCCGGGCCCAGGTGCTGCAGTGAGACCGGCCAATGCGATGCCGGTCCCGCCGACCCTGATCGATCGCGCCCGAAACGCCGCCACTTCGGCGGAGCGGGGAACGTGGGCGCTTGGGGAGGTCGCCCGGACATCATCCTCTATCCATCCCGCTACGAAGCGCGAGGCGCTCTGGCCTCTCGGGTCTGCTCGCCGAAAGGGGCGGGCAAGCCGGGAAGCCGTGTTGGCTGCCCTGCTGCGGCGGGAGCGCCGCGGGCCGACATACATCGGCGGCGGAATCGCGATGCCGCACGGACGAAATGACGAGTCCCTGCTGCCAGCGGCGGCAGTCCTCCGTCTCCGGCAACCTGTGCACTACGCTACGGCGGACGGCGACATGGCGGACATCCTCGTAGCCGTCCCGTGGCCGAAGGGGGTCTCGTCAGGATACGTGCCGACGCTCGCCCGCCCGTTCGTCGGCCAGCGGACAAGGCACGCAAGGAATGCCGCAGACTTCACTTCGCCCCCGCCGAAGTCGGAGCGGGCCACGTCGGAGAAGGGAAACTACATCGGCGAGCGCATCATGTAGACCATCTCGGTGCCGGACAAGATGATCGCGGCTGATGCCTAGCCGCTGCAACCAAACCCTGGATCCATGCTGCGGTACTGTGGGCGTGGTGATGGGCTTCTTCGCCTTGTGCCGCCCTTGGGGCGAGCATGGTGGCAAGGGGCGCTCTATCTCCTAATCTCCGACGCCGTCTATAGCGCTCATCCGTGGTTGCGTTCGGCACGCCGGTCATCGGCGTCAGTCTGTGCACACGAACGATCGTGCCGCTGCCCCCCCCTGGGCTTCCGAATTCCAGCTCACGTAACGCTGACTCGAGCCATGTGGCTCGACCAAGGGTGACAGGGATTCTCGCGCGAGACGCCATTCCGCACCTGGATGGCGCAATCGAATGGCGATGATCCACCACTCAACCTTTGCACGCGAATTCGGTTCCAGCGATCGCTTCCCGATGCAGGGGTCTTTTTTGATCTGCGCGATAAACAGGCTACAATCCGCGTCGAGGTGGCCAAGGTCGCCGTGCGCCGTCAGATTGGAATCGAAACGAACAGCTTCTTCACCATAGGCCATTCCACGCGTACGATCGTCGAGTTCGCCGAACTGCTTAGGGAGTCTCGTGTCGATTTCGTTGTCGATGTGAGGTCGATGCCGCGCTCGCGCACCAATCCGCAGTTTAACGAAGACAGCCTTCCGGGAGCGTTGGCGCCGTGGCAGATCGGCTATAAGCATGTCGCTGCGCTTGGCGGCTTGCGGGGCAAGGCGCGGGGGGCGGAACCTTCCCCCAATAGCTATTGGCGCGTACGTGGTTTTCGCAACTACGCGGACTATGCGCTGACCGAGCCGTTCGCCAAAGGCTTGGCGCAACTGCGAGAGCTCGGCAGCCGGCATCGCTGCGCAATGATGTGCGCGGAAGCCGTCTGGTGGCGCTGCCACCGCCGCATCATTTCCGACTACCTGCTCGGAGAAGGCGAACGGGTCATGCACATCCTTGGGGTCGGTCATGTCGAGGAGGCCAGCCTGACGCCAGGCGCTGTCGTGCGCGATGATGGAACGATCGTTTACCCCGGGGAGCATCTCCTCGGGACGTAAGCATGGGTCATCACAAGCCGTGCAGCCGGTTCAGCTTCCTTTGGTTGCCCCGAGCGCATGGTCGACGGTCGTCTGCGCCTCGGCCAGGATGGCGCGCAGGTGGTCCTGTCCGCGAAAACTCTCAGCGTAGATCTTGTAGATATCCTCGGTACCTGACGGGCGCGCGGCGAACCAACCGTTTTCCGTGGCCACCTTGACGCCGCCGATTTCGGCATTGTTGCCCGGTGCCCGGCTGAGCACCGACCGGATCGGTTCGCCAGCCAAGATCTTCGACGTGATCTCATGCGGCGAGAGCTTCGACAGTTTCTCTTTTTGTGCTGGGGTTGCCGTTGCCTGGAGCCGGTCGGCGACCGGTTCGCCCAATGCCTTCGTCAGGTCGCGATAGACCTCGCCGGGATCGCGACCCATCCTTGCCATGATCTCGGCCGACAGCAACGCCGGCACGATGCCATCCTTGTCGGTCGTCCAGACGGCGCCATTGCGGCGCATGAACGTCGCACCAGCGCTTTCCTCGCCGCAAAAGCCCATCGAGCCGTCCTGAAGGCCCTCGGCGAACCATTTGAACCCGACCGGCACTTCATACAGTCTGCGCTTCAGCCTGGCGCTGACGCGATCAATCATCTGGCTGCTCACCACCGTTTTTCCAACAGCGGTGTCCTTGCGCCATTCAGGGCGATGCTGGAACAGGTAATCAATCGCCACCGACAAGTAATGATTGGCCGGCAGCAGCCCGGCACTGCGCGTGACGATGCCGTGCCGGTCGTGATCGGTGTCGCATGCGAAAGCGATGTCGAATTGATCCTTCAGGCTGATAAGGCCTTGCATGGCATAAGCTGAAGACGGGTCCATGCGGATCTGGCCATCCCAATCAACCGTCATGAAACGAAAAGTGGGATCGACGTGGCGATTGACGATGGTCAGGTCGAGTTTATAGCGGTCGGCTATGGCGGGCCAGTAGTGGACTCCCGCGCCGCCGAGCGGGTCGACGCCCATGCGAACATGCGCTCCCCGAATGGCGTCCATGTCGATGACATTGCCGAGATCGTTCACGTAAGCGTTCAGGAAATCGTGGGCATGGACTGTAGGCGCATGGAGGGCCTTCTCGAACGGCATCCGCCGCACGCCTTTCAGGCCGTTGCCAAGCAGCTCATTGGCCTGTTGTTCGATCCAGCCGGTGACATCGGTATCCGCCGGCCCGCCATTGGGCGGGTTGTACTTGAAACCTCCGTCGCCGGGTGGGTTGTGCGACGGCGTGATGACGATGCCATCGGCAAGCCCGGTCTTGCGGCCTTTGTTGTAGATGAGGATTGCGTGAGAGACGGCAGGGGTGGGCGTATACTCGCCACCGGCCGCCATCATCACCTCCGCCCCGTTCGCGGCCAGCACTTCCAGTGCGCTCGCAAACGCCGGTTCCGACAGCGCATGTGTATCGATGCCGATGAAGATCGGGCCGTCGATGCCCCGTAGCTTGCGGTACAGACAGATGGCCTGGCTGATTGCCAGAACATGTGCTTCGTTGAACGTTCTTTCGACTGCAGACCCGCGGTGCCCGGACGTCCCGAATGCCACGCGCTGCAACGGGTCGGCAAGGTCCGGCGCTTGGCTATAGTAGGCCGTGACAAGCCTGGGGACATTGACCAGCAGGTCGGGCGGGGGCGGCTTTCCGGCCAATGGACTGATGTTCATGATCGTGCTGATTGCCTCATTTGGTGAAAGCCGCACTGCCTGGAGCTTGAATGCCCGCAATTTGCGCCTTGGCAGCCGCAACGACGTGTGCGGGCTCGAATCCGAAGTGTTTTGCGACGACCTTTGATGGAGCGGACAGGCCGAAGCTATGCAGAGCCAGGATGGCGCCGTCGAAGCCGGTATACCGTTCCCATCCGAAACCGGATGCTTCCTCCACTGCCACGCGGGCGGTTATCGTTGGCGGCAGGACGGTGTCGCGATACTCCTTTGGTTGGCTTTCAAACAATTCCCATGACGGCATGCTGACGACGCGTGCCTTGATGCCCTCGGCCTTCAACTGTTCATAGCCCGTCACGCACAGCGCGACTTCGCTGCCGGTCGCCAGCAGCAGGACGTCGGGTCGGGCGTCGGGAGCATCGGCCAGTACATAAGCGCCCCGTGCCACGCCGCCTGCGTTTGCGTAGATCGAGCGATCGAGCGTCGGCACCCGCTGTCGCGTCAGTACGAGGCAGACGGGCCTGTCCTTGAGATGAATGATGACCTTCCATGCCTCCATGACCTCATTCGCATCCGCCGGGCGCAGCACGATCATGCCGGGCATGGCGCGGAACGAGGCAAGCTGCTCGATGGGCTGGTGGGTTGGCCCGTCCTCGCCGAGACTGATGGAATCGTGGGTCCAGATGGAGATGAGCGGGAGTTCCATCATCGAGCTCAGCCGCAGCGCCGCGCGGCAATAGTCGGTGAAGATCAGGAAGCTGGAGACGAACGGCCGCAGCTTCGACAGGCTCATGCCGTTGCCGATGGCGCACATGGCATGTTCGCGCAGGCCAAAGTGGAAATTCCGCCCGCGGTAGCTGACGGCCTGGTCACCCTCGGGCGCCTGAAAGTTGCCGGCGAAATCGAATTCGAGGTTCGTCTTGGTTGACGGCGACAGGTCTGCCGCGCCACCCAGCAGCCATGGCAAATGTTCCGCAATAGCGTTCAACACCTGGCCGGACGATTCACGTGTCGCGAGGCCTTTCGCGTCGGCTGAGAAGGCGGGCAACGTGGCGTCCCACCCGGGAGCAACTTCACGTCGCTGCATCTGATCGATCTGTTCGGCCAGGTCAGGATATTGTTTGCGATAGGCAGCGAACAATTTTCGCCAGGCGGCATGAGCGGCGTCCCCACGCTTGCCCATATGTGAGCGGAAATGCGCCACGACCCCGTCCGGAACCTTGAAATCGGCGTCCGGATCCCAGCCGTAGAATTCCTTCGTCAGCCGAACTTCTTCGGCGCCCAGGGGCTCGCCATGCGCTTTGCTGGTGTCATGCTTGTGCGGCGCGCCATAACCGATATGACTTTGAACGATGATCAGCGTGGGGCGGTCATGCGTATCGATGAACATCTGATACGCCTTGCCCAGCAACACCAGATCGTTTGCATCGCTTACCCGCTCGACATGCCATCCGTACGCAAGGAAGCGGGTTGCCACGTCTTCGGTGAAGGTAAGGCCAGTCGGCCCCTCGATGGTGATGTGATTGTCGTCATAAATCCAGCAGAGGTTCGACAATTTGAGGTGTCCAGCCAGCGATGCCGCCTCGTTGCTGAGCCCCTCCATCATGTCGCCGTCGCTGCACAGCGCATAGACAGTGTGCGAGAACAGATCATAATCGGGTCGATTGTAGGTGGCCGCCAGCCACCGTTCAGCAATTGCCATGCCGACGCTTGTGGCGGCACCTTGTCCGAGTGGCCCCGTGGTCGTTTCCACGCCCGAGGTCCAGCCAAATTCGGGATGTCCAGTGCAATGGCTGCCTGCCTGGCGGAACGACTTGAGATCGTCCAACGTCACGGCCAGCCGGTCGCTCGATGGATAGGCCGGCCCTTTTGCCTTGACGCCGCACACATGAAGCAGGCTGTAGAGCAGAGCGCAGGCGTGACCGGCCGACAGCACGAAACGGTCGCGGTTCGGCCAGTCGGGATCGGCTGGATCATAGCGCAGGAAGTGTTGCCACAGGCAGTAGGCGACTGGCGCGGCATCCAGCGGCGTTCCGGGATGGCCGGAATTTGCCTTCTGGACCGCGTCGATGGAAAGCATCCGCAGCGTGTTGATGCAAAGCTGGTCGAGTTGCGCCTGTACCATATTTTTTCCGATCGGAGTCTTGCGGTCCGGCTGTCGATTCAGTGCTTCTTGATCCGGCGATAGCGCTCGATCAAAGCATTGGTCGAGCTGTCATGTTGAAGATTTGGGGTCGCGGAAACTTCCAGTTCAGGGATTGTTTTCTCGGCCAGCGCCTTGCCCAGCTCAACGCCCCATTGGTCAAACGAGTCGATGCTCCAGATGACGCCTTGCGTGAAGACGCTGTGCTCGTAGAGCGCCACCAGGCTGCCTAGTATCTTTGGCGTCAGGCGCTCGGCAAGCAACGTATTGGTAGGGCGGTTGCCTTCGAAGGTGCGGTGCGGAACCAGCCAATCCGGCGTCCCTTCCGCTCGGACTTCCCCTTCCGTTATGCCGAAAGCCAGCGCCTCGGTCTGTGCGAAGAGATTTGCCATCAGGAGATCGTGGTGGCGTCCCAGCGGATTCAATGCCTGGCAAAACCCGATGAAGTCGCACGGAACGAGCTTGGTGCCTTGATGAATGAGTTGGTAGAAAGAGTGCTGCCCGTTGGTGCCAGGTTCGCCCCAATAGATCGGCCCTGTTTGGTAGTCGACTTTCGTGCCGCCAAGCGTGACGTGCTTGCCATTGCTCTCCATCGTCAGTTGCTGGAGATAGGCGGGAAAACGCTTCAGATATTGCTCGTAGGGAAGCACCGCGACCGTCTGCGCTTCGAAGAAATTGTTGTACCAGACCGCGAGCAGACCCATCAGAGCCGGCAGGTTCTGATCGAACCGTGCAGTGCGAAAATGCTGGTCCATGTCATGGAAGCCCGACAGCATCGCCTGGAAATTTTCCGCCCCGACGGCGAGCATGGTGGATAGGCCTATCGCCGAATCCATTGAATAGCGGCCGCCGTCCCAATCCCACATGCCGAACATCTGTTCGGTGTCGATGCCGAATTTGGCGACCCCTTCGGTATTGGTCGAGACGGCGACGAAATGCCGGGCCACCGCCCGCTCGTCGCCCAGCTTGCGCAGCACCCATTGACGGGCCGTATGGGCGTTGGTCAGCGTTTCCAACGTTTTGAACGTCTTCGAGCAGATGATGAACAGCGTTTCTTCAGGATTCAGATCTCGCGTCGCTTCCGCGAAATCGGTACCGTCGATGTTCGAGATGAAGCGGAAAATCATGTCGCGCCGGCTGTAGTGGCGCAGCGCTTCATAGGCCATGACCGGCCCGAGGTCAGAGCCGCCGATGCCGATATTGATGACGTTGCGGATCGGCAGGCCTGAATGGCCGCGCCATGCGCCGCTGTGGATCTTGTTCGTGAAATCAGCCATCTTGCCGAGCACCGCGTGCACTTCCGGCACGACGTCGATACCGTCAACTAAAATTCGCTCGCCAATTGGCGCGCGCAGCGCCGTGTGAAGCACAGCACGCTGCTCGGTCACATTGATCTTCTGACCGCTGAACATCGCTTCGATGCGCTCACGCAACCCGGAGGCCTCGGCAAGTTCAATGAGAAGCTGGACCGTCTCAGGCGTGATGCGGTTTTTCGAATAGTCGAGATAAAGTCCGCAGGCGTCGACGGTGAACTGCGTGCCACGTCGGGGATCATCTGCGAAGAGCTGTCGCAGATGCAAAGGGCGCACTTCCTGACAATGCGCCAGCAACGCCTGCCATGCTGAAAGCTCCGTGAGCGGCAATGTCCTGGCCGCAAGAAGCGCGCTCATCATCTGCCGGCCGAACCGTGGCGATGTAACTGCTCGCTCTTCAAGGCAATCACCGCCATCAGATCGGCCCATGATTTGGTGAAGGATTGCGCGCCTTCCAACTGGAGCTGCGCGGCAAGCGCCTGAATGTCGACGCCGGCTTTTGCGAAATCGCCAAGCACGGTTTCGCTGTCGCCGCCATCCTCCCGCATGATGCCGCGCAACACACCCTCTTTCGAAAACGCATGGAGTGTCTTCTCTGGAATGGTGTTGATGGTAGCAGGCGCGGCGAGCGCTTCGATATAATAGGATTGCGGAAGCTGCGGATCCTTGGTGCCGGTGCTCGCCCATAGCAGACGCTGGGAAAGTGCGCCGGCATCGGCCAGCTTGCGCCATCCGGAAGAGGCAAGCCGCTCCCGGTAGGCTTTATAGACTTGCCCGGATATGGCGATACCGAGACGGTTCCGCAGCGCGGGGTTAACCTTATCCATGACCGCCTTGTCCCAGCGGCTGACGAAGATTGAGGCGACAGAGGCGATCTTCGGGTCGAGCCCGGCGTCAATCCGTCGCTGAATGCCTCGGCAATACGCGTCGGCCGCCGCCACATACTGCTCGCACGAAAACAGCAGGGTGACATTCACGGGCACGCCGGCGAAGATCGATTCCTCTATGGCCTCGACACCTGCGGGCGTGCCCGGAATCTTGATGAACAGGTTGGAACACTCCGCCTGCCCATGCAACCGCTTGGCGGCTTCGACAGTGGCGCCGGCATCGTTAGCCAGCAAAGGCGACACTTCCAGGGAAACCCAGCCATCGATGCCGCCCGTCACTTCGTGGACCGGACCAAAAAGTGCTGCGGCTTGCTTCAAATCTTCCAGCGCCAATTCGAAGAATAGCTGCTCGCCCGCTTTGCCTTCTCTGGCTTTTCGACGTAGGGCCTCGTCGTAAGCGGCACTGTTACGAATGGCTTCATCGAAAATTGTGGGGTTCGATGTCAATCCGGTCACCGAAAATTCGGTGCAATAGCGCTGAAGGGTGCCACTGCTCAACAGATCGCGGGTGATGTTGTCCAACCAAAGGCTCTGGCCGAGTTCGTGCAATCGGGTTGTTGCGTTCATTGTGACCTCGCTAGTGGCGGGAAATGGTCCATCCCGGCATTGTCTATTGGTTCGCACAATCGACCAACATGTGCGCTTCCCGCGCTGCGTCGATGAACGCATTTCCTGCGACGTCGGCGGGAACACTGCCGTTCAAGGCCTGTCGGCACGCCGGTTTCGCAGATCGGCGCTTGTCGCTTCTTTCACTGCGCCAATGACCGTTGAGCAGGTCAAAAGCTTGCCGAGTGTTCATAAGGTTTCGGATGTCGCCGCTTATGGCGGTGGCGACAGAAAGTGGCTTGGAAGACCAATACATGGGACAGGCCTCGGATTGGCTGAACCCACGCAACGCGCTTCCTCGGGGGAAGTTTCATCAACCGGCATCACCCTTGCGTGAAACCAGGGTGTGTGAGTATGGCGCCGAAATGAAAAACCCACCTTGGCGGCGGGTCGCGGGCGCAAATCAGCACTATGCCCGTATTAGCAGCACAGTTGCCGGGTCACTAAGCAACCGGGTCGTGCACCGGGGTCGGTCGCAGCCTTGCCTGTACAGCCTCGGTGAACAGGGGCAGCCGGGTCAGCCGATCATCATCTCGCTCACCGACGTACAGGCTTAGGAACGTTTCCGCCAGGCTGGACGGACCTTCGGCCATATCTTCGCATAGTGCAGTTGCAGGACTGAATCCCAGCAAATCCGCTCCAAGTTGCCGGCTTCGACAGTAGGCCTTGCGATCAATTCTTTGCAGTCGCGAACGGGAGGCGCCCCGACTGTCACATTTCGACGCAGCAGTCGCTGGACAACTCCTTTGGCTGTCTCCGTCGAAAGGCTTACCAGGGTAATATTTGGTGGTCTGGTTCGAGGTTGACGGCCAGACAGAAGAGCGGTTTCCAATCCTTGTATCGACACCGACGCCGATTTCTATAGCTTGATCACGGCTTTGAATCGAGGCGTGATCTCTGTGGCGGCTGCTGCAGCATATGAAGTGATTCTCACCAGCTTGGCATCGGGAGAGACGAGTAATGGATTTTGATCCTGTATTCCTGTCGCGACTGCAATTTGCCTGGGTGATCGGCTGGCACATCCTGCTGCCGGCTATTACTGTAGGATTGGCCGCGTTCATCGCGATGCTGGAAGGCCTCAATTTCTTCACCGGAAGGGACATCTATCTCCGCATCTCGACGTTCTGGATCAAAATATTCTCGATTGCTTTCGGCATGGGCGTCGTCACAGGCGTTGTCATGCCTTTCCAGTTCGGCACGAACTGGAGCCGCTTTTCCGACGCGACCGCCAATGTCCTTTCACCGCTTTTCGCCTATGAGGGCCTGACGGCGTTCTTCCTGGAGGCGGCCTTCCTTGGCGTCCTTCTGTTCGGACGGCAGTTGGTGCCACGCTGGGCGCATTTTGTCGCGGCACTGATGGTGGCACTGGGAACTTTGCTTTCTTCCTTCTGGATCCTGTCGGCAAATAGCTGGATGCAGACGCCGGCCGGCTACGAGATCATCGACGGCCGGTTCTTCCCGACCGACTGGTTCAAGGTGGTCTTCAATCCTTCCTTTCCCTACCGGTTGGCGCACACCGTCGTCGCCTTCTTCGTCACGACCGGCTTCGTCGTCATGGGCGTCGGCGCCTATCTGATGCGTCGGGGGAGGTCGGCCGCGGAAGGGCGAACGATGCTGTCGATGACGCTCTGGCTGCTTACAGTGCTGGTCCCACTCCAGATTTTCATCGGCGACCAGCATGGTCTGAACACGCTTGAGCACCAGCCGGCAAAGCTCGCTGCAATCGAAGCGCGTTGGGAAACCGCGCGGCAGGTGCCGTTGACCCTGTTCGCTATTCCCGACGACAAGGGCGAGCGCAACCGATTTGCCATCGACCTTCCATGGCTTGGGAGCCTCATCCTAACCCACCAGCTTGACGGCGAGATCAAGGGCCTTAAGGACTTTCCGGCCGATCAGCGTCCGCCCGTCGCGATCCCATTCTTCGCCTTCCGCATCATGGTCGGCTGCGGCCTGCTGATGCTCGGCCTCGTCCTCTTTGGCGGATGGCTTCGCTGGCGCGGCCGGCTGGACACTTCGCGGGCTTTTCTCACGCTCACTCAGATCGCGGCGCCCATCGGCTTCGTGGCAGTTATCGCAGGTTGGATCACCACCGAGGTCGGACGCCAGCCCTGGACGGTCTACGGCCTTCTGCGTACGGCGGAATCGGTGACACCGTCGCTGACGAGGTCCGATGTTGTGATCTCGCTGCTTGGCTACATCGCCGTCTATCTCATCATCTATCCTGCGGGCCTCTTCCTGATGCTGCGCATCGTGCGCAAAGGCCCATCCATCGTCGCCGATGAGGGCGCTGAGATCGAAGGGGGCAGGCCAGAGGCGCCGGTCCGAGCCGGAGCGGTCGAACTTCGAGAGGGGGAAGTGCGATGAGCCAGGTTCTCGATTTCGTACCGATATGGACGCTGATCCTCGGCATGGCGGTGTTCTTCTACGTGCTTCTGGACGGCTTCGACCTTGGCGTCGGCATGCTTTACGGCTTCGCGCCCGACACGGCGTCCCGCAACACGATCATGAATTCGATCGCTCCGATCTGGGACGGCAACGAGACCTGGCTGGTGCTGGGCGGCCTGGGGCTTCTTGCGGCGTTTCCGCTTGCCTTCGCCATCATCATTCCCGCGGTTTATTTTCCCATTCTCGTCATGCTGCTGGCGCTGGTGTTCCGTGGCGTGGCGTTCGAGTTCCGCTTCCGCGATGCCGAGCACAAGACCTTCTGGGACCACGGTTTCTGCTATGGCTCGGCCGTGGCCACCTTTGCTCAAGGGGTCGTGCTCGGCGCCTTCATCCAGGGTTTCGAGGTCACTGGCAGGCAGTTCTCCGGAGGGTCTTTCGACTTTCTGACGCCGTTCTCGCTTTTGACCGGCTTTGCCCTTCTGTTCGGCTATGGGCTTTTGGGCGCCGGCTGGCTGATCTTAAAGACAAACGGAGCGGTACAGGAAACAGCGCGTCGGCACGGCCGCGTGTGCCTTGTTGGCGTCCTCATCGGTATCGGCTTGGTCAGCATCTGGACCCCATTCATGAGCGAGGCCATCGCCTCGCGCTGGTTTGCCTGGCCCAATGTTCTATATTTGGCCCCGGTGCCCGTAGCGACCGCGGCGGTGGCATTCTTCACGTGGCGGGTGCTGGACAGCGCAAGTGAGATAAAGCCCTTCATCGGCGCCATCGGCCTTTTCATGCTCTCTTACGTCGGTATCGCGATCAGCCTCTTTCCGATGATTGTTCCTTATCATTTCACGCTTTGGGAATCAGCTTCGTCCGAGCGCACCCAGGCTTTCCTCCTTGTTGGCACGCTGGTGCTGCTGCCGGTGATCCTGATGTACACTGGCTGGTCCTACTGGGTGTTTCGCGGCAAGGTCCGTACAGATGTCGGATATCATTGATTTCGTTGTGCGGATCCACTCAGCCGCTTGGTGGCTCGCTGGCAGCTCAAATGAGACTGTGAGCTGCGGTGTGGCACATTCCGTTGACGTCACCTAAAGTCCGCAACCTGTCGCTACGAACCAACAGCGCAGGTACCCGCTCTTCCGATGTTCGCTTCATCGCGTCGTGAACCCTGCAGCAGTTGAATCCAGCAGCTTGTCCTAAATGTGCTGGTGTCCGACTTTGACTGAGCAGATACTGTTTGGGGGCGGCAATATGGGAGTGCCTGATGACCACGCACAAAGTCGGCTATCTGATTGGTAGCCTCGCCACGGCATCGATCAATCGCAAGCTTGCAAAAGCACTAGTGCAGCTTGCTCCACCAGAGCTTGAAATGTCGGAGATTTCCTTCAAGGATTTGCCGCTCTACAGCTACGACTACGATGCTGACTTTCCACCTGTCGCGCGCGCTTTCAAAGACTCTATCGCCGCGGTGGAGGCAGTCCTTTTCATAACGCCCGAGTATAACCGCTCGATCCCAGGTGGGTTGAAGAACGCAATCGACTGGGCCAGCCGCCCTTATGGCAAGAACTCGTTCGCCCGCAAGCCCTCAGCTGTCATTGGGACCTCGCCCGGAACCATAGGGACCGCCGTGGCCCAGCAAAGCCTGCGAAGCGTGCTTAGCTTCTGCAACTCCCCGCAGATGAACGCTCCGGAAGCCTACATTCAGTTCACGCCGGGCCTGATCACGGACGGCGGCGAAGTCACAGTCGAATCCACGCAGGAGTTCTTGCTCAACTACATGGCCGAGTTCCATATGTTCATCGCACGGGTCCTTCAGGTGCTTCCCAAGGATGCCTGATGTTGTCACGGAGCCCCTAGACGGCTTCGATCCGGAGGGGAGGGGGCCTGCTTGCTGCCTTTTGCAACACCGCATTGGATCCGGGCGTGATCGCTATCGGGATTTCGGCCTGACAGACCCCCCTCTGTTAACGGTCGTCTTGTCGCTTATGAAAAGGACCAGGGATGGCTGGTGTGGATAATCAGCCGTGGCGGCTTGCCCATTGGGCCAGCCGGCGCGCACTCTCACAGCTATGGTGGCGGAGCATGTAGAATCGGCCTTGTTCGAACAGTCACTCGGCAACATCGAGGGCCTCAATCGACCGTTCTATGATCGTGTGGCTGACGCCGCGGAAAAAACCGATGGGTCGGTTCTGTTCGATTTTCGCGTCGACGGCGATACCTACGTTCAGTAAATAGCTGCCATGGCGTAGTCGGCACAGCTATAATCGTGATGGGGAAGAACGGACAACTTAGATGCGCATCGGTAACGGGGACACCGCTCCTTTGGTGGCAGAATTGGCTGACTGGAATGCGTTTCCGCTGAGTGAGCAAGCAAAGGTTGATCACCGCGGAACAGCCAGCATCCTGCTAGCGAAGCTCCGTAGTTCCGGTCACTTCGGCCGGGATGGTTGGCGTTCCTAAGCGAGAGTTAGGCGGCATTAGCCACCTTCCTAACGCTCGCGGCCGCTTCTTCAATGTCGTCATCCGAGACCCGCGACGGCCGCCAAGGCAAAATTGCCGATCATCTGACCCGGCTCGACTTCGTCGTGTTCGATGAACTCGGCTATCTCTCCTCCGCCCAATCCGGTGGCCAATTGCGTCTTTAACGCCAGCGCCGCCTATTCGGCGGGCGCTGGTCTCCTACACTCGCTCGCCTGCGCGCACGGCCACGCGGTTGGCGCCTTTCGGTCGCATTGTGGTGCCGCAGTCAACTCAATGCGTGGCCAGCCAATCCATAAACCCACGGCCCGTTTTCTTCCCGGTTCAGGAATCGGCGCCCTTTGGACATGGTCGTAACGGTCTCGGCAATGCCAAGGCCGCACTGGTCGAGAAACGCGGCAAACATGCCTTCTTTCTCCCGCGTATCGACTCGGACGAAGCGTCCTGCAAGATTTCTCAGATGGATGGCTGTAAGATGGACCGCGTCCAGATCGCTGCGCGCGACCATCGGGCCGATCACGTAGCCACGTCCGAATTCGCGACACATGGAATAGCCGACGATCTCGCCGCCACGGCTCAAAGTGCAGATAGAGGCATTCGCTGAAAGCAATGCGAGCAGGCTGGCGCGGTCTGTCCCAAACGCTCGTCTGTCGAGCCCCATGATCTCCTTCAGCCTGTCGCTCGGCAGCGCCTGCAATTCCCCGTCCAAGGCCGGCAGGGCAGGGAGTGCAGGCGGAATCTCTCCTTGGTGCATGAATACGATTCCTTCGGTCGTGAAACCGAGTGAGACATAGAGGGGATAGGCGGCATGGGTGGCGTTGAGCGCCAAATTGCGATCGCCACACTGCTCGAGCACCTGGTCCATGAGCCATCGACCGCCGCCTTGCGCTTGTGTGCGGGGCGTTGTGATCACTACGCCGATGGTGGCGAAATCGTCCCCTTGCGGAAACCACATCGCGCTGCCGAAAACGCGCCCGATGCCGTCTACGGCAACGATGCCGCGGCCCGCGCGGCGCAGAGTGTCCCAGTCCTTCGGCCGATGCGGCCAGCGAACCGAGATCGAGAGCGCGTGGAGCAGATTGACATCGACTTCGTCGATGTCCCGCGCGACCAGTTCGAAAGACTTCAGGCGCACTGATCTCTGCATTTCAGTCGACCTGCTCCCTTTTTCCAAGTCCCACGGTCGCGACCCGTCCTCGCTGACGTGCCGCAGCCGTCTTTTGCCCCATGATTGCACCCGAAAGCCAGCAGGTTTCGCTGGTTCCGGGCCAATATTCGAAATCTTCGGCCAAAGCATACCTTCATTCGGCACGGAATGCTCTCGCCTGCTGCCACACTTGTTGCATCCAGCGAACTGCGAGTGGAGCGGCGCCCTGTGAATGTCGAAGAAATTCTTGCGAGGCTGATCGCGTTCCCCTCGGTCGTGGGCGCGCCCAATGGCGCGATCGTCGATTGGGTGCGTGAATATTGCGAGGCGGCCGGAGCTGAGGTGACGGTCCTTCGCGGCCCGGAAGGCGACCGGTCCAACCTGTTTGTCACAATCGGAGCTCGGCGTGCCCGCGGCTACATCTTGTCGGGCCACATGGATGTCGTGCCGGCCGGTGAACGGGAATGGCACTCGGATCCGTTTGTCCTGCGCCAAGACGGCGCCAGGCTTCACGGTCGGGGCACCTCCGACATGAAGGGGTTTCTCGCCTGCGTGCTGGCCGCGGTGCCGCGGCTCGCGGCGATGAACTTGCCACGGCCAATTCATCTCGCATTCTCCTATGACGAGGAGGCAGGTGCCCGTGGCGTGCCGCATCTCATCGCCGCGCTGCCAAGCCTGTGCGAGAAGCCGCTTGGCGCGATTATCGGTGAGCCGAGCCGGATGGAAGCGGTGCGGGCACACAAAGGCAAGGCGGCCGTGCGGCTCGAAGTGATCGGACGGTCCGGCCATTCTTCACGGCCCGAGCTGGGACTGAATGCCGTGCATGCAATGGCTGGTCTCGTCACGCAGATCGTGGCCTATGGCCAGACCCTTGCGATCGGGCCATTCGACACGGATTTCGCGCCTCCATACTCGTCATTGCAGGTTGGTGTCATCGCCGGCGGCCAATCCGTCAACATCATCCCCGATCGCTGCACCGCCGATATCGAGGTCCGTGCCGTGCCAGGTGTTTCGCCGAGATCCCTGCTCGAGCCGGTAAAGACCCAACTGACGGCTCTACGCGACAGCGGCTTTGAAGTGGCTTGGCATGAGCTGAGTGCGTATCCGGGGCTTTCGCTCCCGCAGGAGAGTGGTTTGGCGGCCCTTCTGGCCGAGTTGACGGGGCGTCAGCCCCTGTCTGCGGTGAGCTACGGAACGGAAGCTGGCCTTTATCAGCAGGCCGGCATCGACGCGATCATCTGCGGCCCCGGCGACATCATCCGGGCTCACCGTGCCAATGAATATATCGAGACCGGCGAACTTGCTGCCTGCCAGAGCATGATCGAGCGTCTCGCCACGCGCCTTGCCGGATAGCAGGAAAGGGCGGTTCATGGCTTTTCTTTTCAATTCCGACCCGGTGCGCGCAGCGGTCTTCCGCAAGGCTTTCGCACGCGAACTACCGGACGTCGAATTGTTCCACAGCAGCGAATGTTTCGACCCGGAGGAGGTGCGCTACCTCCTGACCTGGACGGCGCCAGATGATCTCGCGCGCTATCGCAATCTCGAATTGCTGTTTTCGCTCGGCGCCGGCGTCGACCAGTTCAACCGTGAAAGCCTGCCTCGGCAGGTGAAGCTGGTGCGCATGGTCGAGGACGGCATCATTCGCATGATGCAGGAATATGTCGTTCTTGGCGTGCTGAGCCTCCACCGGGATATGGTGGCGTATCGTGAACAGCAGAAGCGCCAAGCGTGGCGGGGTCTTGCCGCTCCGCAAGCGACCGAACGCCGGGTTGGGTTTCTTGGCCTCGGCATGCTGGCGCAGGCAGCTATCGAGCGATTGCTGCCGTTTCGCTTTCCCCTTGCCGCCTGGAGCCGAAGCAGGAAGGAGATCGAAGGGGTGACCTGCTTTTATGGCGCGGACCAGCTTGCCGGTTTCCTCGCGCGCACGGATATTCTCGTCTGCCTGCTGCCGCTGACGAAAGAAACGCGTGGCATCCTCGATGCGGAACTCTTTTCCCTCCTGCCGGCTGGGGCGAGATTGTTGCATGTCGGCCGCGGGCCGCAGCTAGACCAAACCGCCCTTGTCCAGGCTCTCGATAGCGGGCACCTCACCGCCGCAATGCTCGATGTCACCGATCCCGAGCCACTGCCGGACGGCCATCCGCTCTGGCGGCACCCGAAGGTGGCGATCACGCCGCACATCGCTTCCGTAACGCAAGCAGATTCCGCGGCGCAATCCGTCGTGGACAACATCCGGCGCCACCGCGCCGGAGAAGAACTGATCGGCCTCGTCGATCGGACACGCGGCTACTAACCAGGAAAACATAAAATGTCACTTCTGATCACGATCGACACAGATCCAGCCTTCGCGCCGAAGCAGGCATTGCCGGCTCCAGAGCGGCTCATCTCCGGCAATCCATCCTTCAAGACTTGGGCGCAGGATGCTTCGAAAGGCGAGAAGGTTCTGACCGGCGTCTGGGAGGCGACGCCTGGCGAGACGCATTCTATCAAGGGCACGACCTGCGAGTTCTGCCACATCGTTTCGGGCCTCGTCGAGATCGAGGAGACGGGCGGTGAGACCAAGACTTACCGCAGCGGCGACAGTTTTGTGATGAAGCCCGGCTTTGTCGGCGTCTGGCGCACGATCGAAACCGTGCGCAAGATCTACGTCAGCGTCTATGACTGAGCTCAACGCTCAAGGTCTGGCCGAATAGCGCGCGCGCCGGTTCCAGAACAATCCACTCTCCAAGTCCCGCCCGACGCGATTCGACGCCGTCGGGCGGCTCATCCTCGGCGGAAAATACGGCGCGCTGTCGACTACTGTTCCAAAACCAGGTGCGAGACGCCGCATGTCGCTGCCGTGTTGAGCAAGCTGCGACCTTCGGTACCCATCGGTCTCCAGGAGGATATCAATGAAGGCTTACACGATAGGGCACATCCCAGGCGACGGCATCGGCAAGGAGGTGACCGAGGCTGGATGGGAGGTGCTGCAGGCTGCAGCAAAGCGAGGCGGCTTCGCCCTTGAGGATACAAGGTTCCCATGGTCGTGCGCCTACTATCTGGAAACCGGTGCGATGATGCCCCCTGACGGCGTCGAGATGCTGCGGAAGTTCGATGCAATCTACCTCGGCGCTGTGGGATGGCCAGCAAAGGTGGCCGACTCCGTATCGCTTCACGGACTGCTCCTGCCGATCCGCAAAGGGTTCACGCAGTATGCCAACATACGGCCGCACAGGCTGTTGCCAGGCGTTCAGGGACCTCTTCGCCGTGATGGTTTCGATATACTGTGCATCCGGGAGAACACGGAAGGCGAATACTGCGGCGCTGGTGGGCGCATTCATTCCGGAACGGCCAATGAGGTCGCGATCGAGACGGCAATCTTCACACGTGAGGGTGTCGAAAGAATCCTCCGTTTCGGTTTCGAACAGGCGCGGACGCGCCGCAAGAAGCTCGCATCCGTCACCAAATCCAACGCGCAGAAACATTCCATGGTTTTTTGGGATGAGGTCACGCGTGAGGTGGCGAAAGACTATGCCGATGTGGAGGTCTCGCACTACCACGTCGACGCCATTGCCGCCCGCATGGTCCTGGCGCCTGAAAGCCTCGACGTGATCGTCGCCTCGAATCTTTTTGGCGACATCCTCACGGATATTGGAGCGGCCATTCAGGGCGGGCTGGGTTACGCCGCCTCCGCCAATATCAATCCCGATCGCAGCGCGCCTTCGATGTTCGAGCCGGTCCACGGTTCGGCGCCTGACATCGCGCATCTCGGCATCGCCAATCCGATCGCCGCGATCTGGTCCGGTGCGATGATGCTCGGGCATCTGGGCGAGGGGCAGGCCGCGGCCGAAGTGATGTCGGCGATCGAGTCCGCAACCGCACGCGGGATAGGCACGATTGCAGGCAAGGACACGACTGAAGCAATCACGCAGGCCGTGCTGGCAGGATTAAGCTGAAAGAGCAGAGGAAAAGAACCATGAACGCAATAACGAAGATTGGTTTCCTGAAGGGTGCGGACCTGTTTCGCCAGCGTGGCCTCATTGGCGATGTCTGGCAGCATGCGCACAGCAACGCGACTGTCGATGTGATCGATCCGGCCAGTCTGGAAGTGCTTGGAACCGTGCCCGACATGGGCCGGGATGAGACAAGGGCTGCAATAGATGCAGCGCAGGCGGCGTTCAAGGACTGGAAGGCCAGGACCCATGCCGAACGCGGAGCGCTTCTGGAGCGCTGGCACAGCCTGATACTGGAAAATGAAGAGGACCTGGCGTTGCTGCTGACGCTGGAACAGGGCAAGCCTCTGGCAGAAGCACGCGGTGAAATCCGCTATGGCGCCTCCTTCGTGAAATGGTTCGCCGAAGAAGCACGCCGGATCGGTGGCTCGACCATTCCGTCTCCCACGCCCGATCGCCGCATTCTGGTGCTGAAGGAGGCCGTTGGCGTCTGCGCAATCATCACGCCATGGAATTTCCCTAACGCGATGATTACGCGCAAGGTGGCGCCGGCGCTGGCCGCGGGTTGCACGGTTGTCATCAAGCCGTCGGAATTCACGCCATTTTCGGCGCTGGCGCTCGGCGTACTGGCGGAACGGGCGGGTATTCCTGCCGGCGTGATCAACATTGTGACCGGCATGCCCATTGAAATCGGCAACGAACTGATGGCCAACGAGACGGTGCGCAAGATCTCGTTCACCGGCTCGACCCGCGTCGGAGCGCTGCTCATGCGTGGCGCGGCCGATAGCATCAAGCGGCTCAGCCTCGAGCTCGGCGGCAACGCGCCCTTTATCGTCTTTGATGACGCCGATCTGGGCAATGCAGTCGAGGGGGTGATCGCATCCAAGTTCCGCAATGGCGGTCAAACCTGCGTCTGTGCGAACCGGATTCTCGTGCAGGCGGGCGTTTACGATGCTTTCGCAGAAAAGCTGAGCCAGCGCGTCAACCGAATGAAGGTTGGCGCGGGGACCGACGACGGAACGGAGATTGGCCCGATGATCAATGCGGCCGCCATCGACAAGATCGAGCGTCACATCGCGGATGCACAGGCGAAAGGCGCGCGGATCATCGCCCAGAGCGAGACGGTGCCGGACGGCAAGCAATATGCACGGCCCATCGTGCTGGGAGAGGCTACTACCGAGATGCTGCTGGCATCGGAAGAGACGTTCGGCCCGGTGGCGCCGCTTTTTCGCTTCGAAACGGAGGACGAGGCCATTGCGATCGCGAACGGTACGCCCTTCGGCCTTGCCGCCTACTTCTACACCGAAAATCTCAAGCGGTCATGGCGTGTTGCCGAGGCCCTGGAGTTCGGTATGGTTGGGCTCAACACGGGCATGATCTCGACCGAAGTAGCGCCTTTCGGCGGTGTCAAGCAGTCAGGGGTGGGGCGCGAAGGATCGCAGCTCGGCATCGAGGAATATCTCGAGGTCAAGACGCTTCATGTTGGCGGGCTTAACTAGTTCTGTTGCAAGCAGGTGGAAACACCTTCCAAAGCGTGGAACAACAAGAAAGGGGCGGTGAAAACCGCCCCTTTCTCTGTATTGCGACCAGTGCTCATTAACGTGGTGGGAGTGCCTCACACTGGCGCGACTGCACCAGCAACAGACGCTCAGGCGAATTCGCGAACGGGCTCCAGCCCGACGGCGCCGGCCAGCCCGCCGATATCCTTGATTTCACTGTACTCGTAGTATGGGTTCGCGGGTTCGTGGCCGCGATTCACCCAGACCTTGCTCTTGATGCCAAGATCATAGGCGGTCATGAGATCGTAGCGGAATGAGGACGACACATGCGTAATGTCTTCCGGGCCGCAGCCGAGCTTGTCGAACATGTACTCGAAGCCCTTCATATGCGGCTTGTAGGTGCCGGTCTCCTCGGCCGTGATGACCATGTGGAAGGGTACGCCGAGCTTCTCAACGTTCGACATGATCAGGCTCTTCATGGAATTCGACAGGATCACCAGTGGGATTTCCTTGGCGACCTTGGCCAGTCCCGCCGGGACATCCGGGTGCGGACCCCATGTCGGTATTTCCGAATAAATGCGCTGGGCATCCTCAGGCCGGAACGTCACATTGTTGCGCTTGCAGGCGCGCTCCACGGAATTGTGCACGACCTCGCTATAGGGCTTCCAAGCGCCAAGAACCTCATCGAGGCGATAGGCCGAGAAATCCTTGATGAACTGCGTCATTACGGCTGGGGAGAGTTCCGCACCGTAAACTCGTCTTGCCGCGCCGGCCATGTCGAAGTTGGTCAGCGTACCGTAGCAATCGAAGGTGATGTATTTCGGTCTGAAACGGGTCATTGGCGTCTATCCTTCCAATCCTGGCGGCACCGCGTGCCTTTAACGACAAGGATCATAACGAGCAGCGAAAAGGACTAGTCGCCGCATTCTCTGCCGCTTGAAGCAGATTGTTTTGTATCGTGGCAGGGCTTTGGCAGAGAGTTGCGCACGACGTGGTTCCGAGCTTGCCAGGCGCTTCCCTCGCCCGCCGGCTCGTCGGCATAAGATGCGGCGCCGGCGGCAAAGGAAAGTCAAAACACCTAGCTCACCGGTACGCGTCGGGAGGAACTGCTGTCGGCCGCAGCCTAACTTTGCATTGAAGAATTCAGGCCGGGAAACGACCCATGACCCCAGGGCGAGTCACGTTCAAAACGATGACAACCGAGCATTTGAACGATGCTGTCGAATTGTCACGTCATGTTGGATGGCCGCACCGTCGTGAAGACTGGGAGCTGATGCAGTCGCTCAGCCAAGGTCTCGTTGTCCAGGAGGAAGGACGCGTGGTGGGGACGATTCTGATGACGCCCTATGGCGACGATGCCGCCAGCGTCAACATGGTCATCGTCGATGCCGCAATGCGCGGTCGCGGGCTCGGGCGCAAGCTGATGGAGGAGGCGCTTACCAAGGCAGGCGAGCGCACTTGCTATTTGGTGGCTACGCAGGAAGGGCTCCCACTCTACGAGAAGCTGGGATTTGTCGCGACCGGCAAGATCGTGCAGCACCAGGGCCTGGCGCCGTCTGCAGATGCACCGGCACATGTGTCATGGGGCGAGGACGGCGACCAGGCGCGCCTTGTCGCTCTGGATTGCGCCGCGTTTGGTCACGACCGGTCGGCACTCATGAACTCGTTGTGCGAGCGGGCGAAGTTCGCCGTCATTCGCGATGCAGGCGATGTCCAGGCGTTTGCCGCAATTCGTCGTTTTGGTCGAGGGCTGGTCATTGGGCCGGTGGTGGCGAGGACGCTGCACGAAGCGAGATGCCTGATCGACTTCCTGCTGGCCGACAGTGCGGGCGAGTTTGTCCGCATCGACACCAACGAATCCACGGCTCTCGGCGAGTGGCTCATCCGTCGCGGCCTGGCCCACGTCGGCGGTGGCGTAACGATGCGACGAATCGCAGACGAGCCGAAAGTCGAAATCAGGTCACACCAAACTTATGCGCTCGTTAGTCAGGCGCTAGGCTGAACCGGAGGAAGAAATGCTTGCAAACTCCCTGATCGAACTCGACCGTGCGCACCTGGTTCACCCGTTTTCATGCTATCGGAGCCACGAAGAGACGGGTGTGCGCGTGCTCAAATCCGCCAAGGGCGCTACAGTGACCGAGGCAAGCGGGAAAACCTTGCTGGACGGGTTCGCGGGTCTCTGGTGTGTAAACATCGGATACGGGCAGGAAAGCGTCGTCGAGGCAGCGGCCAAGCAGCTAAGAGAGCTTCCTTATGCGACGGGATATTTCGGGCTGGGGTCTGAGCCGGCCATTCGTCTCGCCGCCCGGCTTGCCGAATTGGCGCCTGGCGATCTGAACCATGTCTATTTCACGCTGGGCGGGTCCGACGCGATAGACAGCACCATCCGTTTCATTCGCTATTTTTATCACGCCAAGGGGACGCCGCGAAAAGACCAATTTATCTCGGTCGGGCATGGCTACCATGGATCCTCTACGGTTGGCGCAGGTCTGACCGCGCTGCCGGCTTTCCATGCGGGCTTCGGCGTTCCTTATGACTGGCAGCACAAGATTCCCTCGCACTACGCCTATCGCAATCCGGTCGGTTCCAACCCGCAGGCGATTATCGATGCATCGGTCGCGGCGCTGCGGGCCAAAATCGCTGAGCTCGGCGCCGATCGCATCGCGGCCTTCTACGCTGAACCTATCCAGGGTTCGGGCGGTGTCCTGGTTCCGCCGGCAGGCTGGCTAAAGGCCCTGCATGCCGTATGCAAGGAACACGACATCTTGTTCGTTGCCGACGAGGTCATCACCGCTTTTGGCCGCACCGGTCCCCTTTTCGCCTGTGAGGAGGACGAGGTCGTGCCGGATCTGATGACCACAGCGAAAGGACTGACGTCGGGCTACGTGCCGATGGGCGCCGTCTTCATGACCGACCATGTCTACAATACGATCGCGGACGGAGCCGGCAAAGCGGCTGTCGGCCACGGCTATACCTACTCAGCCCATCCGGTGAGCGCAGCGGTCGGGCTGGAATGCCTGCGTCTCTATGAAGAGGGCTTGCTCGAGAACGGTCGGAAGGCCGGGAAGCGACTGATGAGGGGCCTCCGCTCGCTCGCAGACCACCCGCTGGTTGGCGATATTCGCGGTCGCGGCATGCTGGCTGCGATCGAGCTGGTCACGGACAAGGAGCGCAAAACACCGCTGCCGGCGGCGGCCGATCCGGGGCGCCGCATCTTCGACCGGGCGTGGGGGAACGGCCTTGTCATTCGCGCCTTCAACAGCGGCATACTCGGTTTCGCGCCACCGCTCTGCTGCACGGACGACGACATCGATGGAATCCTCGAACGCACCAGGATGACGCTGGATCAAACCCTCGAAGACAAGGATGTGCGGGAAGCGATGAAGGGATGATCGTCGTCATGGGTGAAGCCACCCGATCCATGCGAGCGGGGCCTGAAGGAAATCCTCAGGTCTTGCCGCATTCCGTCAAGTGCCAAGAAAGTTGCAGTTAGGCGGACTTCCGCCGTAGCACACGGGCAGCGGAAGCGAACGATGGCGCCCGCTTTCCAGTCCCAGACTGCAGGGGTGGCCTTTTCATCTGTCGAAAATGACGTCGAGAGGCAAGTGGGATTTCACGATCGGTGACTTCAACACGACGAAGCTGAAATATTTGTCGATCCCAATATCCAATTCGAGCATGCGCTCCATGATAGTCTGATACTCGCTGATGCCCGCCGTCACGAACTTCACAAGGTAATCGTATCCGCCCGAAATCAGATGGCATTCGATAACGGAATCGACTTTCTGAATGGCGGTGAGAAATCTCGCGAAGTCGTTTTGTTGATGGTGCTTGAGCGTAACCTCGGTGAAGATCGTTAGAGTCTGTCCGAGCTTGGACACGTCGATCTGGGCGGAATAGCCGGTAATGAAGCCTTCCGCCTGAAGCTTCTTCACCCGCATCAGGCAAGGGCTCGGCGAAAGGTTGACCAGGTCGGCAAGCTCGACGTTGGTGACCCGCCCGTTCTTTTGCAGTTGGGATAAGATCTTGATGTCGATCTTGTCGAGTTTCATCGCAAACCTGTCACACGTTCGAACCGCGGATCGTCCGGCAGACGGCGTCCGTCACGTCCTGCGTGGTCGCTGTCCCACCAACGTCCGGCGTCAGCACGCCTTCACTCGTCACTGTTTCCACAGCGCTCATCAACCGGACGGAGGCTGCGCTTTCGCCCAGATGTTCGAGCATCTGGGCAGCGGTCCAGAAGGTGGCGACGGGGTTGGCGATACCCTTGCCGGCGATGTCGAAGGCAGAGCCGTGAATTGGCTCGAACATCGAGGGATAGCGCCGCTCGGGATCAATGTTGGCGGTTGGTGCAACGCCGAGACTGCCCGCCAGCGCGCCTGCAAGGTCCGACAAAATGTCGGCGTGAAGATTGGTGGCGACGATCGTGTCGAGGCTGCGAGGTTTGAGTGTCATGCGCACCGTCATAGCATCAACCAGCATCTTGTCCCACGCGACGTCAGGGAACTCTTGCGCCACCTCGGCTGCGATTTCATCCCACATTACCATGCCGTGCCGCTGCGCGTTGGATTTCGTGACAACAGTCAGGAGCTTTCGCGGCCGTGACCGCGCCAGCCGGAATGCATAGCGCATGATGCGGGCGACGCCGACGCGCGTGAAGATCGCGACTTCGGTTCCGACCTCCTCGGGGAGACCGCGGTGGGCGCGGCCGCCGTGGCCGGAATACTCGCCCTCCGAATTCTCCCTCACGATCACCCAATCCAGATCGCCGGGCCCAACGCCCGCCAGCGGCGAAACGATGCCGGGCAAAATCCTGGTCGGCCGCACGTTCGCATATTGATCAAAGCCTTGGCAGATCGGCAGCCGGAGACCCCAGAGCGAGATGTCGTCGGGCACATCGGGAGCGCCGACAGCACCGAAGAAGATGGCATCGAAGCGCTTCAGTTGCGCCACTCCATCTTCAGGCATCATCCGGCCATTGGCCCTGTAGTAGTCCGATCCCCAGTCGAAGTGCTGGACGCGTAGCTTGAAGTCGCCGCAGCGCTGCTGCAGCGCCTCAAGCGCCTGTAGACCGGCGGCGATCACCTCTGGGCCGATCCCGTCGGCAGGAATGGCGGCAATCTCGTATTCGCGCATCGTCACTTCCCTGTTTGAGCAGTCGCGGCATCAATCTCGTGTGCGATCGATAGTACGTTGGCAAGCCATCTTCTCAGAATTCAGCGACCTTGCCCCATGCAGCGGTCTTCAGGCGTTCGGGCCTATACGGACGCGGATCGACAACAGGCTCGCTGCCTGTGATGATGTCGGCGATCATATGCCCCGCGCCGGGGCCAATCCCGAACCCGTGACCACTGAATCCCGCCGCCAGGATAAAGCCCGGAATCCCCTCCACTTCGCCGATCGCGGGAATGCCGTCGGGTGTACTGTCGATATAACCCGCCCAGACATCGGAGATCGCCACGCGTTGGAGTTCGGGGATAAATTCGCAGGCTCTTCGATATGTCAGCTGAATTTGTCCCATGTCGGGCTTCGGGTCGAGAATCCGGTTCCGTTCCATCGGCGTAATGTCGTCAAGGCCCCATTTGCGCAGGCTTTCATGTCCTTGACGCCAGCCCTCGAAGGCCCCCGGGGCGAGATTGCGCCAGCGGCGGGCGAACATCGGTAGAAACTCGCGGCTGAACCTGAACTGCTGCGGCGTTGGGTCGACGCGAGCTCGTCCGCTGATCGCCAGCGCGTATCCACCGTTGCTGCGCCGCGTCAGCGAGACGCTCGTGGTATGCAGGGCATCGGGCAGGCCGATTGCGCCTGGCGCTACGGCTAGAATGGACTGACGCACGGCAGCTTGCGGGAAGCGCATGCCAAGCTGGTTGCAGAAGGAAGAAGCCCACGCGCCTCCGGCCATGACCGCGATCTTCGTACGGATGGTTCCCGCTTCCGTCACGACCCCGCTGACCTTGCCGGCGCTCAACTCCAGTCCACGCGCTGCGCAATGCTGATGCAAGGTACCGCCCGCCGCCATGATGCCACGCGCGGCAACCGGCACTGCCGTGGAGGGATCCGCCGTTCCGTCAGTCGGTGAGAAAACCCCGCCCTTCCATTTGCGTCCGGTCGTCTTGCCCTTCTCGGTGGCTTCCTCTGCGCTCAGCACGTGCGTGGTGACTCCGACCGTTTTCGCAAAATCGCGCCACCTTGCCCAGCCCGCCAGCTCATTTTCGTCCTGTGAGAGATACAGAAGCCCGCAGCGGCGAAATCCAGTATCCCCGCCAGTCTCCTGTGCCACCTTCTCCCAGAGATCGAGGCTCTTGGTTGCCATAGGCAACTCGCGCGCATCGCGGTTCTGCTGGCGGCACCAGCCCCAGTTTCGGCTTGACTGCTCGGCGGCCACGCGTCCTTTCTCTACCAGGGCGACGCTGACGCCGCGGCGCGCGAGATAATACGCCGTGAACACGCCCACCACGCCGCCGCCGATGACGACGACGTCTGCCTCGCGGGGGAGGGAAGGGCTGCACTCGATGTGCATGAGCGGCGCGGGCATCTGCGGAACTCCGGTAACTTTGAAGCATTCTAGCCCGCGCCGAGAATAGACAGGCTGCGGAGTTGTGTGCCTGGACGGAATATCCTGCCGTTAGCGGCCCTTAGGACATGCAATTGTTGCGTGAAAAGCTCGCTGGCGCCCACCTCTCAGAGGGAAGGTAGCTGAAGCCTAAAGCCATCTCGTGTGGAGGAGCGTCGATTGCGGGTGCGGCCTAAAACTCAGCGACCTTGCCAGGGGACATGATGGATCTCGCTCTACGTCAGGCCTGGACGGCTTGGACGACGAAAAACTTCACCACGCGATTTTTACTTTCCCATCCGATCGATGCGCCCTGGGGCACGAAAAGCGCATCTCGGTGCCCGCCGACAGCACGCTGCCATCGGGCGCGGCGAATCGTACACTCGCGGCTAGCAGATGCATGAACTCGTTGTGGCGATGCGGGCGAACAACCCGGTGGTATGGGGTCGAATCCCACGTGCCCGCACGGTAATCCGCGCCGTCGCTGGAGAAGACGTTGTCGCTGCGGCATTGCGGGGCCGGGCCAAGCAAAGCCTCGGCCGGTAGCGAAGCAGACGGCTTGAAGTCGGCGTCGGCGCGCAACTGGACAAGGCCGGGCTTCGTCGGTTTGTCGCAAGCGGCCGCGCAGAACGAAAACCGCACGCCTGATTCAGTCTGGATGCGAAGCGTGGTGCCGCATCCGATGACAGCACCCGCTTGCGAACCGAGCACCAGCGGGGCCGCGCCGACCACCGTCAGGATCAGCTCTCCTTCCACCACGACGATGGTTTCGATGTGGGGGAAGCTTGCGACTTCGAGCTCGCCAACAAAGCTGGTTCGGCCCACGATATCGAGTCCGGCCCTTCCCAGGCGATTTCGCGATGCCCACAAAGGGATCATCCGAGCCGGACGCTGTCCTGCGGAAAGGGGTTGCAACGGGTGCGCCGTCGGCGCGATGCAGCACAATAGCCACGGTCATGATTGCTCATGCGCGTCTGAAAACCTAGCAGTCGGTACCGTCCTGCTAAGCAGTCAACTGGGATCGATCAGAATGAGCGAGATCAGTTACCGGGGGTGGGTAGCAGGGTAGGGCGGTTGACGTTGCCACCAACACTTCACATCCTTCCTCGCCCAAGGCCACCGCACTGTGCTCAACGCCATATGGGACGACGATGAACTCTCCGGGTTCGATAATTTCTTCACGGTCACGAAATTGCATGAGCAGGCGTCCCCGGTGAACGAAGAACAGCTGATCGTCGTGCTGTCGAAATGACCAACTGGAGGCGCCATTGAACATGGCGACCTTGAATTGCATGGCGTTGACACGCCCCTCGACTTTAGGCTTCCAAGGCGCGCGCAGCCCGGCAAACTCAATTGACAAATTCTTCTTGTGAATTGGCGAAAGGTGCTTGTTCAGGGCAGCCACATCGCGAATGATTGCGGTGAGTTGGCTTGGTAGGTCATTCCCATTGGCCGGGTATCTGCCATCCAAAGCTGCGGTCCCAATCGTAAACCCAGCTGCGCCGGCGCCTTGGACGACTGCAATTCGTTCTGGGGTGTCGATCGAACCCGCAACATAGACAGGCTTGGCGACTGCAGCGCAGACGGCCTTCATCAACTCGGGGACGTTCTCCGCCGATCGGTATGCCAGCAGGTCCAGGCCATGCACTCCATCGTGCCCTGCAATCGCTTTGGCACTTTCGACAATTTCGTCGATGGCGCCTTCAAGCACGCTCGGATGACCGGCGATCCGACCCGGAAACGGGAAGTACTGGATGCCGGTGTCCTTGATGATCGGCAGCACGTCGTCTACCCGCGTGCCACCAAGAAGAACATCGACGCCGATTTCGGCAGCTGCCTTTGCCGAAGCAATTTCGCTTTCGCGGTCCAGTGACACGACTTCCAGGTAGGAGGTTGCACCGCCCGTCCTGATGGCCGCATTGAGGTCTTTCAGCTGCTCGATCGGCAAGCCGATATCCTTGAACCCGATGTGCCGCACGCCGAGGCTGAGCGCGGTTTGAAGTTGCTGGGCCGCGTCCGAAACCGTTCGGTCGTTGCGCGTGAGCATGAAGATGAAGCGTAACCCCATTGGTGTGGTTCCTTTCTCTAGTTCGTCTTGGTTTGTGCCGCCACGAGGCGCTTGGCGTAGGCAAGTGCTGTTTCCAAGCTGGCGTGGTCTGCAATTCCACGGCCCGCGATGTCGAACGCCGTGCCGTGATCTGGGCTGGTGCGGACGAACGGCAGGCCAAGCGTGATGTTCACGCCTTTTTCCAACCCGAGATACTTCACAGGGATCAGACCCTGATCGTGGTATTGTGCCACCACAACATCGAATCGACCTTGACGAGCTTGCATGAAGACAGTGTCGCCAGGATAAGGGCCAGTGGCATCGATGCCCTCGGCTCGGGCCGCGTCGATTGCCGGTCGTATGATCCGGATTTCCTCGTCCCCGAAGAGGCCACCTTCACCTGCGTGCGGATTGAGACCCGCTACGGCGACACGCGGGGTCGCGAAGCCGAGAGCTTTTCCACCCTCATGGGCAAGCCGGATGGCGGATAGCTGAGCGTCGAAATCGCCCTGTTCGATCGCCTTGCTCAGCGACGTGTGGATGGTGACGAGCACCGTGCGGATGTCATCGTTGGCAAGCATCATCGCCACGCGCTTGGCGCCGCCGTAGTCGGCCAGAATTTCGGTATGGCCGGGGTAGCGGATTCCCGCGCTGGCCATCGCCTCTTTATTGATCGGCGCCGTAACGATGCCGCTCACATCTCCGGACTTCGCTGCGGCTATCGCCGCAACGATGGCGTCGAAGGCCGCCTGCCCGGAGATCGTGCTGATACGGCCGATTGGAGGAGGCTCGGTAATCCGCGAGGTTTCGATGACTTCAATTCGGCGTGGCTCGAATTGGGCCGCATTGGCAGCGTTGATGCGTCGCACCTCGACGTTCAGCCCGAGCCGCCGCACGGTGTCTTGCATGACAATATAGCTACCGAACACGACGACGCGTTCGCCGCCCTTCGCAAGCACCTTCGCCACGATCTCCGGCCCAATGCCGGAGGCGTCGCCCATCGTGAGAGCAAGTGGGAGAATGTTCTTCATTGGGTGGCTCCACGTATCCGCGCGACGGCGCGCGTCACCGCATCGTCACTGCCAAAGCCACCGGCCTTCATAGCGAGCAAGAGCGAGCGCCCATCGCCAAGCCTGGCGAGACCAAGCGGGAATCCGGGATCGAGTTCTTGCAGGATATCAAACTCACGGACCTTGAGAAGGTCCAGGATCGCTTCCATCGTGTCGCCGCCGGTGGCGATCAAAGCGCCGAAGCGTGGGCTTTGAAGCTCTCGCGCTGCGTCTTGTGCGATACGGCGCAGCACTGCTGCCGAGTCCCACTCGCGCGTCCTTGGTCCGCGCAGCAGCATGACGCCGCGGACCTTCTGGAGTTGACCTGCCTGCCGCTGACTGCGCAGATTTGCGCTCCCAATGACGACCAAAACATCGCTACTGATGCCATCGAGCAATGGCGGTAGGGTCTTCGCCGGCACAAAACGCCGCGATAGCGCTGCAGCCATTCCAGGAGAACCAACCCAAAGGATCGACGCTGGATCCTCGATGGAAGCAATCTGCGAATCGAGTTGTTCTTGGGTTACCGCATCAAGCAGCGTGACATTCTTGATGCAGTTCGGCACCAGGTCGACTAGCGCGGAATGCCGCGCGGGATGCATTGGGTCATGGCCATAAGCACCTTCCGAGACCGGGATGCCGTCAACGAACTGAATGCCCCTCACTGTCGTACGTCCGGCCTGGGGGAATGCCGGCGCAAACACCAGTGCTTTGCGGCCGCTCGCCGCAAAGCATGCTTCAAGCTCCGCCGTTATGTGACCGCGAAGTGTGGAGTCCACCGTTTTATAGAGCACGGTACGGCTGGCAAGTCGGGCGGTCAATCGAGCGACCGCCTCGAACGCTTGCGACGCAGTAGCAGACCGCGAACCGCTATCGACTGCAATTATCGCTGCCGCTTCCGCTTGGTGCGGAAGCTGGCCTCTGCCGATTGACGCAGTCAAGCCACGGGCGACGAAAGGTGCTGCACCATCTGCCGCGCTGGTGAGGTCATCGGCGAGGACCGCTATACTGGGTTGATGATTGGTGCGCATGCATCAACTAACAAAACCTCACTAAGGATGAATAGCGATAGTTTCTGACGAAATCGGTGATAGATTATCACTGATGGATCGCTCAGACATACCCTCGCTCGACGACCTGAGAGCGTTCGAAGCAACAGCGCGGCTGGGCTCGGTCCGGCTTGCAGCAGACTCGCTTGCGCTCACGCACGGCGCCGTCAGTCGCCGTATCACCAAACTCGCCGATGACATCAGGGTCAGGTTGTTTGAGAAGAATGGGCGAGGGCTGCGGCTCACCCCTGCCGGCGAGACACTCAACCTCACCCTCGGCAGGTTCTTCGGTGAGTTGGCCGCCACAGTTCAAAGCCTGCGTGCTGCCAATGCCGGGAAGAGTGCCCTGGTGCTCTCCTGCGAGCCTTCAGTTGCCATGCGTTGGCTCATTCCGCGGCTGGGGGCGCTTCAAGTGGCGCATCCGAACATGGCCCTCCACCTCTCGGTAGGTGGAGGGCTGGTGGACTTTCGTAAGAAACAGGTCGATCTCGCTATTCGACGGCTGGACTTCGCTGTGCCTGAGACGTGGAACGTCCGGCCCCTTTTTTCCGAAAAGGTTGGGCCTGTCATGAGGCCGGAACTTGTGGCAGAGTTCGAACATGGCGACTATCTCGCTCTCGGGTCGAAGACCCGACCTGACGCGTGGGCGCAATGGCTGAAGACCCATCCGTCGGCGCGTCGACCCACAGAAATCCGGTACTTCGACAATCACGCGCTGATCGTCGAGGCTGCGTCTGCAGGCCTTGGCGTAGCCCTCAGTCCGCTCGTACTTGCGATTGACGACGTGGAACGAGGAAGCCTGGCGGCCCCTGCTGGCTTTGACCCTGACGGCAGTCAATATGGGTTGATATGGTTGGGCTCGAGTGAACTGGAAGGTATGGAGTTTGAACTCGCAGAGTGGCTTCATGCGCAGTTCAGCCGCCTGGGACCAAATCGCCTTTGAAAGGAGCGCTCTGGGAGCTTCGCCCAGTTGAGCGGGCCCGACCCCGGCGTCGAAAAAGCAGCACTGATGGGCAGGGTAGAGACCTCGATAAGCGGCCCTCTTTGCCGTGCTTGGTTCCACACTGCTTTTGTATGCATCCTATGAGCTTCGTGCACCGGACGCCGGTTATTACCTACGCACTGTCAATGCCTGGGCGGGCGCCAGTCTACTTCAAATGAGGAAACTTCCGCCGCGGCGGATCCTTCAAATTTCCTGGGGCAATGCCTCGCGGAAGCTCTTCTCAGTCGAGTCTTTGATAGGCCGCCCAAAATGCCGTGCTCGCCTTGGACATTAGACTCTCGGCCATGCCGCGCAGATTGAGGGGCTTGCGCTATCATCATCAGGCCAAACAGAGTGAAATGCCAACTGGGGCGTTCTTTTCAGAAGTTCCTGCCGCCGGAGGGCCAAATTTCGAAGACTCTGCGGAAAAAGAACAGTCAAACTGGCTGCAAGAACGGGGCACCCTTCCTTACGGCAGGCAAGCTCCAGAGGACCTCCGACAGGCAGAGTTGCCCGTTTGGAGCGTTCTCCAGGAAAAGGGAACAATGTCCGGTACGGGGATCGGACTACATAAGGGAGCCGCCAGGATGAGTAGAATCCGTCTCTCGCAGCCTCAGAGCGCGAAGCGCCTAAATGGCAAGGCTACGGCTGCTACGGTGACGCGTTGCTGCTCAAGGGGCGATGTTGCGGTCGGCAACAGGGTGGATCCGCTTCGATGGAATGGGAGGTGATCCAGATGGTCGCAAGCATCCAGGCTGTAGCCGCTCACGATGTGGCGCTTTCGGTGCGCGACCTCACGGTGAATTTGCCGAAAGGCATGGAACGAACCTATGCGGTCGAGAACATTTCCTTCGATCTGAAACGCGGCCAGATCCTCTGCATCATAGGCGAGTCCGGATCAGGCAAGTCGGTCACGGCGAACGCGATCATGGGGCTCCTGCCCAAGGTGATCCGCGTCTCATCGGGTTCAATACAGTTGGAGGGGATGAACATCATCGGCATGTCGCCCGACAAGCTGCGCAACCTGCGTGGGCGGGTCGTGTCGATGATCTTCCAGGATCCGCTCTCGGCGCTCAATCCCTTGATGACCGTGGGCGCACAGATTGACGAGGTCATGGCCGCGCATGGATACGGTACGCCAAAAACCTGCCGCGACCGCGCCATCGAGTTGCTCACCGAAGTGGGCCTCCCAGATCCCGAACTCATGTATCACCAGTACCCTTTCCGGCTTTCGGGCGGGCAGCGGCAGCGCGTCATGATTGCCATGGCCCTGGCGCTCGAGCCGACGGTGCTGATCGCCGATGAGCCAACCACTGCGCTCGACGTGACCACCCAGGCACAGATCCTGGAGCTGATCCGCGACATTCAGCGCCGCAAGGGGATGAGCGTAATGTTTATCACGCACGATTTCGGCGTGGTGGCGGAGATCGCCGACAGCGTCGTGGTGATGGAAAAGGGGCACATCGTCGAACAGGGCAGCGCCGAGCAGGTGCTGAAGTCGCCCAAGCATGCTTATACCCAACGCCTGATCGCGGCCGTACCGCATCTGACCGGTGAAGATCGCTCTCGTGCGGAGTCCGACAGCAAGCAGCCGATCCTGAAGGTCGAGGGTCTGGTTAAAACCTATCGTGGCGGCGGCGCGCTGTTTGGCGCCCAGCGGATAGTGAAAGCGGTGAACGAGGTTTCGTTCGAACTGGCGCCAGGCCGAACGCTTGGGGTCGTAGGCGAGAGCGGTTCAGGAAAATCCTCGCTGGGCCGGCTTCTCATCAAATTGCTGGACAGCGACGGCGGCGAGATTTTGTTCGAGGGGTCCGATATAGCCAAGCTTTCCGAAGCGAAGTTCCGCCCGCTCAGACCACGGATCCAGATGATCTTTCAGGATCCCTTTGCGTCCCTGAACCCACGCTCAACGGTCGGCCACATCATCACGGTAGGCCCGGTGGCACACGGGACGCCTTTTGCCCAGGCGCGCGAAGAAGCGCGTACGCTTCTGGCCCATGTCGGTCTCGATGCCGGCGCCTTCGACCGCTATCCGCACGAGTTTTCTGGTGGGCAACGCCAGCGAATCGGGATCGCTCGGGCTTTGATGTTCAAGCCGAAGCTGTTGATTGCTGACGAGGCGGTCTCCGCGCTCGACGTGTCGATCCAGGCGCAGATCCTGCAGCTTCTGGACCAGATCCAGCGAGAGACCGGCGTGTCGATGGTCTTCATCACGCACGATTTGCGTGTCGCCAGCCAGATCTGCGACGAAATCGCTGTGATGCAGAAAGGCCGGATCGTCGAGCGCGGACCGCCCTCGCAGATATTCCTGAACCCGCAAGCGGCCTACACGCGCCAACTCGTGGCGGCAATTCCAGGAGAGAGGCCGGGCAATGCCCGTCCAATTGCAGCAAACGCATGAAAAATAACAAGAGAGGAACTACGATGACCAAAAATTCAACGACTACATCCAACTATTCGAGGCGCCAGGCGCTGCGACTGATGGCGCTAGGTGGAGCTGCAGGCTTGATCGCGCCCAATCTGCTGGGCAAGTCGGCTTTCGCCAAGACCCCTGCCGCGGGTCCGGCCGGTCGCGTCGTCGTCGGTCTTTCACAAGAGCCAACGGTCTTCAATCCGTTGATGGCGCATATCGAAGTCGATGACGCGGTCCATTTCTCGGTTTTCGATGCGTTGGTCAGGATGGATGCTGAAGGCGTCCTCCAGCCGAATCTCGCAGCCGAGGTGCCAAGCCAGAAAAACGGCGGCATTTCGGAGGACGGCCTCAACTGGCGCATCCGGTTGCGTGACAATGTCCGCTGGCACGACGGTGAGCCCTTCACGGCCGAGGACGTGAAATTCACCCTGGAGCTCATCACGAACCCGAAGTTTCGCGCCTGGCGTACAAGCGGCCATTCGCTCGTACAGGACATCACGGTGGTTTCGCCCACCGAGATCACTTGGCGGATGAAGGAGGCTTTTGCGCCCTATCTGTCGTTCCTGGCCGAAACCTTCATGGTGCCCAAGCACATTCTGGGGAAAGATGTCGATCCGAATACAGCGGCTTTCAACCAGGCGCCGATCGGCACCGGCGCGTTCAAGTGGAGCCAGCGGGTAGCGGGCGACCATATCGAGCTCGTCGCCAACCCGGAGTATACCGGCGAGGGTCCGTATATCGAGCAGCTCATCTTCAAATACATTCCCGATATGACGGTGCTCTATACGCAGTTCAAGAGCGGTGACGTCGACCTGGTCGATCAATCGTACATTACGGCCGACCATTATGCTGAAGCCCGCGAATTGCCAGACCGCGTGGTGACACTGGAGACCGGCGCATCCGTGGAGTCGATATACCTCAATCTGGGGCGCCCGCAGTTCAAGGATCTGGCAGTGCGCCAGGCGCTCTACGCCGCCATGGACAGGAAAGCGATCGTCGACACGATTTACTACGGCGTGGGCACTCCCACCGAGACGTTCATGCCGAAGGAGTCCTATTACTACAATCCGAACCTGCCCGCGCAGGAATTCAATCTGGACCGTGCGCGCCAGATTCTGGATGAGGCCGGCTGGGCGCCAGGCCCAGATGGAATCCGCGCCAAGGATGGAGTGCGACTGTCCTTTGCGAATTCGACAACATCAGGCAACAACCTGCGCGAGCAGACGCAGCAGTTCTTGCAGCAGACGTTTGCCGAGATCGGCGTCGAGATGACGATCTCGAACTTGCCGGCTGCAGTCATGTGGGGCGAATTCTGGCTGAAGTCGCAGTTCGATACCGCCATGGTGGGCGTCACCTATTTGATTGCCGCGGACCCCGACGCCACAAACCGCCTCCATACGAAGGCAATCGCCGCTCAAGGCGGACACGGTTCGAACACCGGACAATATTCCAACCCCGAAGTCGATGCCTTGCTTGAAAAGGGTGCTCGCAGCTTCGATCAGGAAGAGCGGCGCGGGATCTATAATCACGTACAGGAAGTGGTGCGCCATGATCTGCCCTTCCTGCCGCTGTTAGCGATCACAAACGTGCTCGGACGCAAGGCAGGGTTGGACGGTTTCAAGCCCAATGCCAACACGCGCACCGCGTCGTGGCATGCCGCAGACTGGCGCTGGAAGGCCTGATCCATCCTATTGCCGCCGCCGGATTGCACTGCGGCGGCGGCAACAGACTAAGTCGCCAACCCACAACGGAGGACTCGAATGCGCGGCTTCCTGCTCAATCGCCTTTCGCAGAGCCTGATACTGCTTGTGATCGTTTCGATCATCGGCTTCGGGATTCTGAACCTCCTTCCCGGCGGCCCGCTGGCGCAATTCGGACTCGATCCCGGAATGACCCAGCAGGATATCGAGCGCCTCAAGGGGCTGCTGGGCCTCGATCGACCCATATGGATCCAATATCTTGACTGGGCTTGGCGGCTGGTGCAGGGCGACTGGGGTCACTCCTTCCGCGACGGAGCGCCGGTATTGCAGATCATTGGCAGCCATCTCTTGGCGACGCTGCTGCTGATGGGATCCTCAACCGCGATTGCGATCTCTCTTGGCGCCTGGATTGGAATTCGGGGCGCCACGCGCCGCTACTCGTTATTCGACTATCTCGCAACTGTCGGTGCCATGGTTGCATTGTCGGTACCTACCTTCTGGTTCGGCCTCGTCGGCATCTACATTTTTACCTTGAAGTTAGGCTGGCTGCCCGCGGGCAATATGTCCGAGATCGGCGATAGTTCGATCCTGGGCTATCTCCATCATTTGATCTTGCCAAGTATCGTGCTGTCGCTGGTCCATGTCGCTATCTGGAGCCGCTACATGCGGACGGCTACTCTCGACGCCATCAGCCAGGACTTCGTCAAGACGGCTCGGGCCAAGGGGTTGAGTGAACGCCGGATTTTGATGAAGCATGTCGTCGGCAACGCCCTTTTGCCGATGATTACCCTGGCGGGGATGCAGCTTCCCAGCGTCCTGACCGGTGCGCTGGTGACCGAAACTGTCTTTACCTGGCCAGGAATGGGACGTTTGTTCCTCGATAGCCTTGGTTACAGCGACTATCCGGTTGTTATGGGGCTGCTGATGTTCTCGGCTATCCTCGTTCTGCTTGGAAACCTGATCGCCGACATTGTCGTCGCTATTGTCGACCCGCGCATTCGTCTGGCTTGAGCGCGCAACTTTCCCGACAGGAGACAGCCGATATGACCGCCCTCACGGCAAATACAAATGCAGCTCCAAGCCGCTGGACAAACAACCGCGCGGCGCTTCGTTTCATGCGGCATCGCCTGGCGCTGCTCGGCTTGGCGATGATCGTCTTTCTGTGTCTCGCTTGCGTCGTCGGCCCCCATCTCCTTCCTTATGACTCACTGTATATCGATCTGCGGGCCCGCTTTGCTCCTCCGCTTACGGGCCACCACTTTCTGGGCACTGATCCGCTCGGCCGCGACCTGGCGGCAAGGCTCTTGATGGCGGGACGAATCTCGTTGCTGGTGGGCTTCTTCGCCATGCTGTTGTCGACGCTAGTGGGCACGCTCGTCGGGGTAATTGCTGGATACCGCGGCGGCTGGACAGGAGCCTCGCTGATGCGCATGGTAGATGGCTTTCTGGCCTTCCCGTCTATCTTCCTTGTGCTGGCCCTTGCCGCAGCCCTGAAACCCAGCCCGATAATGATTACCGTCGTCATCGCTGCGACCAGCTGGATGGAAGTAGCCCGAATTGTGGAGGCCGAGGTCCGCTCTCTTCGCGAGCGCGAATTCGTCCAGGCCGGGCGAATGCTGGGGCTGAGCGGAACACATATCATGTTTCGGGAGATCCTTCCCAACGCCATCGGTCCAATTATCGTTGCTTCGACCTTGACGGTTGCGCGCGCCATTCTCATGGAGGCCTATATCAGCTTCCTCGGCTACGGGATCCAGCCGCCACTACCGAGCTGGGGCAACATGCTCAATGGCGCCCAGCAATACCTGGGCAGCGCACCATGGCTGGCAATCATTCCCGGAGCTGCCATCACCATCGCGGTGACCAGTTTCAATTTCATCGGCGACGGACTGCGTGACGCGCTGGACGTGCGAGATGACCATATTTGAAGTGCCGCGAGCGATACATTCCTAAACCCCGGAACACCAAGAGAAGTCAGTCACGTGCAAGAGCCCGAAATCGCCGAAAAGAACACGCCCTACTGGTGGGAAGCAGCGCCCGTCATGCCGCTGCCGCGGCAGCCGCTGGCAAAGAAGCTCGACGCGGTGATTGTCGGCGCCGGCTATGCCGGGCTTTCGGCCGGGCTTGCGCTGGCGCGCGAGGGGCGCTCGGTTGCCGCTTTCGATGCGATGCATCCGGGCGAGGGTGCTTCCACGCGCAATGGCGGGATTACGAGCGGGAGCATCCGGCCGGATGCTGCCACAATCACCAGGCGTTTCGGTGAAGAGAAGGCCATGGCGGTCGAGGCCGAGGGCAAGATCGCGCGCGAATTCCTCTACGACTTCATCAAGACCGAAGGGCTCGACTGCGACTTCCGCCTGGTCGGCCAGTTCAAAGGCGCTTTCGGCTATGAACAGTATGAGAAGATGGCGCGCGGCGCCGAGAGGCTGGCGAAGAAACTGGGGATCGAGTCTTACGCCGTTCCGCATGCCGAGCAGCGGAACTATATCGGCACCGATTTCTACCGCGGCGGAACCGTTCGGACGGACATTGGCGGGCTGCACCCCGCAAAGTTCCACGCTGAACTCCTGCGGGTGGCGCTCGCATCCGGATTGACGGTTCATTCGCACACGGCGGTCAAGTCGATCGAGAGGAATGGTTCGGGCTTTCGCGTGGTGACTTCCGCTGGGACGGTGGATGCGCGGCAGGTTCTGGTCTGTACCAACGGTTATACCGACGGCGCCGCACCCTTCTTGCGCCGCCGGCTGGTTCCGGTCCGCAGCCGGATCATCGTGACCGAGGAATTAGCGCCCGATGTCATGGCACGACTGATGCCGAAGCTGATGACGATCACCGAGAACCGGCAACTCGGTTTCTATTATCGTCCCTCGCCTGACGGAAAACGCATTCTGCTGGGGGGGCGCGACAGTTCTCGTGTCGGCGATCCGATTGCCCCGAAACTTCTCCTGCGCAAGGGCCTGGTGAACCTCTTCCCGGAGTTGGAGAACGTGCGCCTTTCGCATTGCTGGTTTGGCAACGTAGCGATGAACCGCGACATGCTGCCCCGCGTCTTCGAGAAGGGTGGTATGGTCTATGCCACCGGCTTCTGCGGCTCGGGCGTGGTCTGGGCGCCATGGATCGGTATGCGTGCGGCCCACAAGCTGATGGGGCATGGCGAGCAGTCGCGCACGGCGTTCGACTTTCGACCGCCTTCCGCCATCCCGCTCTATCGCGGCAATCCGTGGTTCATGCCGGCGATTATCCAGGGCTATCGGTTGCAGGACCGTATCGCCTTCTGGCGCGCCAGCCGCTGATCGCCGACGGTGACGGCCTTTTGACCATTCGTCGCTGCGGCCCAGATGGAGGCACCGCGGAGCTTGAGGGCGCTGGCGAAGCGCTATGGGATCAACCAGAAGACCGACGCGAAGTTGCAGAGTCGGATCTGTGTTCTCGATCTACCGACTGGGCCGACGGAGGTTCGGTCGACGTGCTCACGGTCGAGGAAGAGGCCGTCATCGTCGCTTTTCGACGCTATACGCTACTGCCGCTGGGTGACTGCCTCTATGCGTTGCAGCCGACGATCTCGCATCTGAGACCTCGTCATTGCACCGCTGCCTGCAACGTCACTGCGTCAGCCGCTTGGACAATGTCGAAGGCGACCGGCCGGCGAGAAGAAGTTCAGGAGCTATCCGATTGGTTACTTTCCATACGCCGCCCTGCGCCGAACTGGGACTCGGTCGGGCTTGAGCAGTTCGTATCGACCAAGGGATCAAAAACCCGCACATCTGGCGAAGTCCTAGATGATTTCGGCACATTCTTTCGAGCGCACGATGCGATGAAGGGCTGATCGGAACTTTGCTTCCGCATTCTTGGCAGCCGAGGTTGGTTGGAACATGTCGCCCCGAGTCGAACGTATTCACAGCGATGAGCGTCTCCCGGCCGAAGTCGACGTCGTCATCGTCGGCGGCGGCATCCTCGGGTCTACGGCCGCCTATTTCCTGGCGAAGCGTGGCCTCTCTGTGGCTCTGCTCGAGAAGGGCCACGTCGCCTGTGAACAATCGAGCCGAAACTGGGGTTGGTGCCGCCAGCAGAACCGCGATCGGCGCGAACTGGCGCTCTCGGTGATCTCCATGCGACTATGGGACGAGCTGACGCGCGATATCAATCGCGATCTTGGATTTCGACGCTGCGGTCTGGTCTCTGCGACTCACGACGAGGCTGTGCTCGCCGGTTGGGAAAGGTGGCGCGAGGTCGCCAGGGAGTACGAGGTCGACACCCGCATGCTGAGCCGGGCGGAGGTGGCCGAGCGCGTCCCCGAAGCGCGCGACAAATGGGTCGGCGGGACCTATTCGGGCCGGGATGGCAAGGCCGAGCCTGCGCTTGCCGCACCGGCTATCGCCGAGGGGGCCAGAGCTCTGGGCGCCACCATCCACCAGGAATGCGCCGCGCGGGCGCTCGACTTGGCCAATGGCAAGATTGCGGGCGTGCACACGGAGAAGGGCTACATCAGAACCAGCGCGGTGCTGTGCGCCGCTGGCGCCTGGTCCTCGCGCTTCCTTAGGCCGCTCGGGATCAGTTTCCCCCAAGCGAGCATCCGGCAGACCGCGCTGCGTTCCACCCCCACAATCAACATAGGCGAGGCGATCTCCACACCCTACTGCACGATCACGCGCCGACTGGACGGCAGCTATACGCTTGCGATCAGTGGCAAGGCGAACCTCGAAATCACGCCCCAGGCTATCCGGTATAGCCGGGAATTCATGCCGCAATTCTTGCGTCGCCTAAAGAACGTCAGGCTCGGCATCGGCCAATCGTTCCTTTCGGGGCCGGATTCAATGCCGGCGCTGCTGACCAACGACGATCGGATCTTCGAACAGAATCGGGTGCTGGACCCTCCACCCTTAAAATGGCTGGTAAGCCAAGTGGTGGAGAGTGTCCGGAAGACCTTCCCCCAACTCGGCGATATAGAGATCGATAGTGCCTGGGGCGGCTTCGTCGATTGCACGCCGGACGCAGTGCCCGTGGTGTCGCAGGTGGACGGGGTAAAAGGCCTCGTCCTCGCGGCGGGCTGCTCGGGCCACGGCTTCGGTTTGGGCCCAGGGCTTGGTTATCTGGCCGCACAGCTTGTCGTAGACGACACGCCTTGCGTCGATCCTACACCGCTCCGCCTGTCGCGTCTGGTCGACGGCTCGAAGCTGGACATCGCCGCTATCTGAAGATCAGCCGGAAGTCAGGCCTGACGCCCACCAACAATCGCCGCTATGGCCTGCAGGACAAGATCGCATGGTGGCAGGCCAGACGCTGACGGCTGAAGCTGGGCGGCCCATTGACCATGCAGCGCTGCGGCCCCGGCTGAACGAGCGCGCCGACAAGGAGGAGCATCACATGCACTACATCTCGACGCGAGGCCACCCCCAACGCAGGAAGTTTTGCGAGATACTGCTTGAAGGTCTGGCGCCGGATGGCGGGCTCTATGTGCCCGAGACGTACCCGCTCGTGGATGACGCCATGCTGGATCGGTGGCGGAGGCTGTCCTATCCGGACCTCGCCTTCGAGATCCTGTCGCTCTACATCGACGATATTCCGCCCGCCGATCTTAAGACCATCTGCGCGAAGACCTATACGCCCGAGGTTTTCGGGACGACCAGGATCGTGCCGGTGCGCGCGCTTGAAACGTGTCTCCACGTGGCGGAACTGTCCAACGGCCCCACGATGGCGTTCAAGGACATGGCGATGCAGTTGCTTGGCAATCTCCTAGAGTATGAACTGGCGCGGCGGGGTGAGGAACTGAACATCCTCGGGGCGACCAGTGGCGACACGGGCAGCGCGGCGGAATATGCCATGCGCGGCAAGAAGGGGGTGCGGGTCTTCATGATGTCGCCGCACGGACGCATGAGCACCTTTCAGCAAGCTCAGATGTTCAGCCTGCAGGACGAAAACATCCATAACATCGCCATCGAAGGGGTCTTTGACGATTGCCAGGACATCGTGAAAGCCGTGTCCGGCGATGGTGACTTCAAGAGGCGCCACCGGATAGGCGCCGTCAATTCGATCAACTGGGCCAGGCTGGTGGCTCAGGTTGTCTACTACTTCTCCGCCTACTTCCAGGTCAACGCGGGGAACACATCAGAGGTCGACTTCACCGTTCCTTCGGGGAACTTCGGAAACATCTGTGCTGGTCACGTTGCGCGCATGATGGGGCTTCCCATATCCCGTCTCGTCGTTGCAACCAACGAGAACGATGTGCTCGATGAGTTTTTCCGCACCGGCGTGTATCGCTTGCGGGGCCGCGCGGACACGTATGAAACATCAAGCCCATCGATGGACATTTCCAAGGCCTCCAATCTCGAGCGTTTCGTCTTTGAACTGCTCGGTCGCGATGCGGGCCGGACGAAATCAATGTTCGACGACCAACTCAGGCGACGAGGACAGTTCGATCTCAGTGGCGATTCCGCCTTCGCGCAGGTGGCCGCTCGTTTTGGCTTCTGCAGCGGCAAGAGCACGCACGCCGACCGGTTGGAAACGATCCGTGACACTTGGCGCCGCTTCAACACGCTGGTCGACCCACACACAGCTGACGGCATCACGGTCGCACGCAGGCACTCCGTTCTGGAGATGCCGATGATCGTGCTCGAGACGGCCCTGCCGGTCAAATTCGCGGAGACCATCAGGGAGGCTTTGGGCCACGAGCCAAGTCGTCCAAAACGGTTCGATGGAATAGAAGACTTGCCGAGACGATTTAAGGTCCTTCCCGCCGATACACAGACCGTAAAGACCCACGTCGCCGAAATTTTGCAGGCTGCGGCCCGCTGAAGAACTGTTTGAACAATCGGAGACCGCTATTTCCGCCATGGCTGTATATACGGAGCTATCAGTCGACGAAGTCGCAGCGCTCTTTGGGGCGCTGGGTCTGGGCTGGCCGCGTTCTGTTCGGGGCATTACGACCGGAATTGAGAACACGAACTACTTCGTAGATACCGAAACCGGAGAGTATGTGCTCACCTTGTTTGAGCGCCTCACATTCGAACAATTGCCTTTCTACCTTCATCTCATAAAACACCTTGCGGCGCGGCGAATGCCGGTCCCGAATCCGGTTGCCAACGCGAGTGCCGAAATCCTTCACTCGCTGAAAGGCCGGCCTGCTGTGGTCGTCAACAGGCTTCCTGGCGAAAGCGTGACAGCACCGACAGTGTCACATTGTCGCTCTATCGGGGAGATCCTGGCGCGAATACACGTGGCCGGGACCGATTACCCACGACACCAGGTCAATCCGCGAGGTCTCGAGTGGTGGAACGAGGTGGTGCCGGTGGTCGGCCAATACGTGTCCGATGGACAACGGTCGCGGCTCACCAGCGAGCTGACCTTTCAGAACCAAATTGCTGTGTCTCCCACCTACGAACAACTCCCCAGGGGGCCGGTGCACGCCGATCTCTTTCGTGACAATGTGTTGTTTGCCGGCAGTCATCTGACCGGCGTCTTTGATTTCTACTTCGCCGGATGCGACGCCTTCCTTTTCGATATTGCTGTGTGCCTCAACGACTGGTGTGTCGATGACTGCACGGGCCGCCAAGACAGTGAGCGAGCAGCCGCTTTCTTAGGCGCTTATGGGTCCGTTCGAGCGCTTACACCAGCCGAACGCATATTGCTTCCCGCGATGCAACGCGCTGGAGCATTTCGCTTTTGGCTATCGCGTCTGTGGGATCTGTACCAGCCTCGGGAGGCTGCAATCCTCAAAGCGCACGATCCAGGCTACTTCGAGCGTATGTTATGCGTGCACAGGGGAGAAATCGTATGAGCAAGGCTGCGAAGATCATCAGTGGAAGCGAAGGCAGGATGGCACCGTCTCTCAACGACCACGTTCGCGAGCTGCTTTCGCAGATCGAGACGGAGGGCCTGTACAAACGCGAGCGCGTCATCACCTCGTCCCAGTCGTCCGAGATCGAGGTTGGCGGCCGGAAGCTGCTCAATTTCTGTGCCAACAACTATCTCGGCCTCGCCGACAGCGAAGAGCTGCGTGAGGCGGCGAAGGCGGCGCTCGACCGATACGGCTATGGCATGGCGTCGGTGCGATTCATCTGCGGCACACAAGAGGAACACAAGCAGCTCGAGGCAAAGATATCGAGCTTCCTCGGCATGGAAGACACGATCCTCTATGGTTCCTGCTTCGACGCCAATGGCGGCCTGTTCGAGACGCTGCTTTCGGAAGAGGATGCGATCATCTCCGACGCGCTCAACCATGCCTCGATCATCGACGGCGTGCGGCTCTCCAAAGCGAAACGCTTCCGCTACACCAACAACAACATGGAGAGCCTCGAGGAAGAACTGAAAAAGGCTGAAGACAGCCGCTTCAAGCTCATCGCCACTGACGGCGTCTTCTCGATGGACGGCATCATCGCGAATTTGGCAGGCGTCTGCGACCTCGCGGAAAAATATGATGCAATGGTGATGGTGGACGACAGCCACGCTGTCGGCTTCGTCGGTGAGCATGGCCGTGGCACGCCGGAACATTGCGGCGTCGAGGGCAAGGTGGACATCATCACGGGTACGCTAGGCAAGGCGCTGGGGGGTGCCTCGGGTGGCTATACGGTGGCGAGCAGGCCGGTGGTTGACTGGCTGCGCCAGCGCTCACGGCCTTACCTCTTCTCCAACACACTGATGCCAGCGATCGCGGCAGCGTCCCTCAAGGTGTTCGACATCATCGAGAGGGGCGACGGGCTGCGTGAACGTCTCTACGAGAACGCGCAGCGCTTCCGCTCCGGGATGGAAAAGCTCGGCTTCACATTGGCCGGAGCAGACCACCCGATCATTCCGGTGATGATCGGCGATGCTGCGCTGGCTTCGCAGATGGCCGACATGCTGCTTGAGCGAGGCATCTATGTGATCGGCTTTTCCTTCCCGGTGGTGCCGAAAGGTCAAGCGCGGATCAGGACGCAGATGTCGGCCGCCCATTCGACAGCCGATATCGACCGGGCAATTGCAGCGTTCGGTGAGGTCGGCCGCGAACTCGGAGTGATTGGCTGATGTCCAACATGATGCGCGCACTCGTCAAAACTCGCGCCGAGCCAGGCATCTGGATGAAAGAGGTGCCGGTGCCGGAGATCGGCCCTAGCGACGTGCTGATCAAGATCAAGAAGACGGCGATCTGCGGCACCGACGTGCACATCTACAATTGGGACCAGTGGGCGCAAAAGACGGTGCCAGTGCCGATGGTGACCGGCCATGAATTCGTCGGCACGGTCGCCGATTTCGGCGCGGCGGTGACGGAATACAAGGTCGGCCAGCGCGTGTCGGGCGAGGGCCACATCGTCTGCGGTCATTGCCGCAACTGCCGTGCCGGGCGAGGGCATCTTTGCCGCAATACGCTCGGCGTCGGCGTCAACCGTCCCGGCGCCTTCGGCGAATATCTGGCGATCCCGCAGCATAATGTCGTGCCGATCCCCGACGATGTGCCCGACGAGATCGCCGCCATCTTCGATCCCTTGGGCAATGCCGTTCACACCGCACTCTCCTTCGATCTGGTCGGCGAGGATGTGCTGGTTACCGGTGCCGGGC
>NZ_RZQP01000220.1:0-10513 GCF_003998165.1 Mesorhizobium sp. M7A.F.Ca.US.007.01.2.1
GCTTGGCATCCGCGTAGTCGCTGCTCCCCTCATTCCCATCGGACGCATTCATCGCCATATCGCGCGGGTCCAGATAGCCTTCGAATGCGGATTCTGCAAAAGGACCTGCCAGACACGCAACTATCTCCCGGATCGCATCATCGCGTTCCAAACATCGATCCATATCGTCCTCGAAAATCGGCTTTCGCTTCGAGGTGAATCCTTGCGCTGAATAAAAACCCGCGCCTTCGACAACACCACCGCACTCTCCGTCACCGACGTCGGGGTAAATACTAACACTTGAGAAAGCAGGGAGTTCACGGTCGTCGTCGAACGTCTGACGGTGCAAAACGATGGCGGCCACCGCGTGCCCGGCTTCGTGATGCGCCACAAGCGGCAGATATTGGGAGGCTACATTCATGCGGTGCGGCTCTCAGGTCTAGTTTGCTTTTGCGCATAGGACCGCAATTGTCGTGCCAACTGGGAAAATCGTTTCGGGCAATGCGATCGCTCCGATAGCGTTGCGTCTCCTGTCTGACATTGTTGGGAAGTCGACACGCGCCCGTCGCAATGCGGTCGACCTTCCGCGCGAGTTGGGTGACCCGTGAAGGCGGCCGACCAGGACGATGTTGCGCTGATCGGCGACGAAGGCGCGGCCGGGCGAGATCGCGCATCAGGGGGTGACCGGCGTGTCGGCGAAGTCGAAGTCGTCGATGTCCTTGGCCAGCGGCAACTTGGCGACAGCGAACTGGTATTTGATGGAGCGGGCCTGCTTCTCCGATATCTCGGCCTGCAAGAGATCACCGACAATCCTGGGCGGCTCGTGCCGTCGCTTGATGGCGACGCGCCCATGATCTCGTCATAGGCTCTGCGCATTCCGTAGAGCTTCAGCGCTCCCATCAGTTCCAGTACCTCGGTGCGTTCCATGGCTGTTTGTCCTCCTGAGACTGTCATAGCGGGTGCAGTCGGCGACCGCTCGTGAGCTAGCTTCAGCGCTTGGGGAATGGAAAGGATCGTGCCCGGCGCCGGATCGCGGCTGCGGGCCAGGATGTTGAGGATCACCGGCGCCGACGATGCACCGTGCTCGATGGCTTCCTGACAGGCGGCCTCGACCGCGCTCAATCCGTCGGTCAGCACCCAGGTGAGGATCAACACCATCTGCCGGTCGACGTCATCAACCGCCTTGAGCTGCGCCGCACCTTCTCCATTGCCGACCGCACGACCCAGCCAAGGAACGGCGCGCGCCGTGTGCCAGGGATCGTAGGCGACCTCGTTGCGGCCAAAGGAGCGAACGTGTTCTCCCACGACCACGCCATCCTCTGGCGGATGCGATCCGATCGACATAAGCATGGATCTCGATGGGCCGACCGACGGCACTCGACAGCACCGAGTATTTGTTGTTGTCGAAGCGCACCGTGCAGGTCTTCGACACCGACGGGGGAATGCAATGGAAGCCGTCGAAGCGACCGGCAGCCGCTCCCGCTGCGGCTTGGCCGCATTCGCCGACAGCAGCCGGTCCCGCGTCTCACGCCGAGCTCCCATGCGGGGATAGGGCTGGTGCTTGCGCTCGTAGCGGAACTGCGTCTCCTCAGAACGCAGGACCTTGCGCACCACCTTGCGCGAGATCTTCAGCTCACGGCAGATCGCTTTGATCGACTTCCCCTGGACCAGCGACAGCCGACGTATCTTTGCAATCGTCTCTAAAACCAACATCCAAAACACAAATGCCTCCGATCAAGCCGGAGGCATCTTGATGACCCCATCGTTAAGGGGTCCCGTTTGGACGAAAATCACCCTTTAAACAGGGTCCCCATTCCACGAAAAATCAATGCACTACCTTCCAAAGCTGCGAGAGATCGCCACCGACCGCTTTGAAGGGGCTTTCGGCGGTCTCGTCAGCGAGGTTGTGGCATGAAGAAACATCAATCCACAGCATTGGGCCGAAGCATGCCACGGGCTCATGCCGCGGGAGAGCGGGAAGATATTCTTGAAAGAAGAAGCGGTCTCCGACATCAATACCGACAGGATGGGCAGCTTTCTCACATCACTTGAGGTCGAGCGTGGCAGTTGCGACCCGCAATGCAAGGCTGGCGGCGATGCATGCCTTTGCGCGGTTCCTGATTTCGGAGCACCCCGAATATTAGGATACGCTGCAACTGGTGGTGACACTTCCCTTCAAGAGGGCGCGTGGGTGGCACCTGTCGAATATCTCGATGAGCCCGGAAATCAAGAGCGTCCTGGCGCGTATCGTCCGCCGCACGCCTTCTGGACAGCGGGATTACGCTCTGTTTTCGCTGATGTTCAATACGGATGCACGAGTTCAGGGATCCTGAATCTTCGATTGTGACCTTCGTCTGGTATCGCCCTGTCCCGCCGAGCAAAGCAACGACCGCCCCACACTGCTCACCCGGTTCGGTGTTCCATACTTGCTGCGCACACATGGCTGCGGGCGAAGGAACCACCATGGCGGAAAAAAGCATCCATCATCGCCCTTTGCGGGACACGACGGCCATCCACCTCGTCAAGGCGGGTGTTGACATCGCCACCATCAGTCGATGGCCAGGCCACTCGGGCTGAACTAACGATGCGCTACGCCCAGGCCGGTATCGATATGAAGCGGCAAGCGCTCGAACAAGGCTTCCCCGACGTGATGTCATCGGCAAAAGATCAGACGATCATCGCTTTGATGGCTGGATGTTTGGCTGGCTGCACCGCTTGTAGACGCTCAGTTATGTGGAGTTGTATCGCGGGAAGTCGCGCGTCTTGGGCTTTTGCGGTGTCAGCTCCACATCTCTCCGCAGTGCACGTTGTCACTGTTGAAGAGCCGTTTGTTCAATCTTCGTCCTGGCACGGCAAGGGTTGTCGATATTGTGGGCGTCTTGCGCTTGCCGAGCTTGTCCGAAATCCAGCGCCGGATCAGGCGTGAACACTGTTGCGTAGTTCGTCAGCCAGAGCGCGGAGAACGTCGGCGCTTCCTTCCAGCGCCGTAAAAGCGTAGGGATTGAGGAACTGTCGGCCCCAGAACAGATTGCGATCTGTGCCGGATAGCGTAGCTTCCTCGCTGACACGCGGCCAATTCTCCGCAATGCATCGGAGCTGGCCTTCAACAATCGCAAGAGCTTCCGGCGCGCTGAGCAGGAAGTGATGCGCCGCTTCAAGGCAGGACGCTATCCGGCTCATGCGGTTATTGCCGCTGATGAGCATGGCCTGGCTGGCCTCCTGGCCACTGCGGGCCTGCGGACAAATATCGTACGCAGGCGTGAGGGTGAGCTTAGCGCCGTCCCAGAATGCCGCATGGTTGCGGGCATGATCGTCGGTGTTGCCGCAAAGTATGTTGAAGACAATGCGGCTGAACAACTCGCGCAGAGTTTCCGACGGCGCGGTGAATCGGTGGCGAATGATCTCCGCCAAATCCTGGTAGCTGGCGTAACGCGCCATCATCTCATCGAGCGCGAGCATCGTCAGCGCTGAGACCATGGATTTGCGTTGCCAGCCGCCCGTGACCTTGATCCGGTCGAATCGCTCGACGAGCAACACGTCGTTGCCTGCGGCGCGAACGAGCGAGACGGATGCCGCTCTGATGCCGCACAAGGCGGCAAGCCGCATGGCTATGAATTCTCCTTTGACGACGCTGTAAAGGTCGGCAGACGAGGAAAATTTCGCGACATGCTTGACGGCGTCACCCTCGATCAGCGCCTTTGGCCTTGCGCCGCCGATCGAGCTGCCGTGATGCAGCGCCTGATCTAATTCGGGGGTGAGCGGAATACCTTTCTCTACCCGCTCCGCCGATTGGACAAGCTCTTCGAGAGTGGCATTGGCCAGTGCGCGCGGCTCGTAATGCATTGGCGAAAACTGAAAATCGAGCGCGCCGATGCGGTCCGAGCCTGATTCCAGCAAGAACGTCAGTTCTGAAATATCGAGCCGCGCGATTTCATCGCCCTTCACACCGAATTTGCGGTTTAGGATAACCCGTCGTCCCCAGGCATCAGGGGCAGCATCGCGGATGCATCCCGGCATGGTTAGGCCAGGAAGCAAAGGCAATTCGCCTGCCTTCAGGGGCAGTTCCGGGAGATAAAGCGGGATCGCGCTTCCCAGTTCACGAAAGCTCCTGCCATAGTTGAAGCTGACGAGTCCGTCATGGGCATATAGCCGCCCGGCGACAACCGGCGCGGTCTCGCCCGGCAGCCAGACCCAGACATAGGCTTCGTCGTACTTGGGGACCTTAGAACTCATCGACGATCTGCTTGCCGGCCTTGTAGACGTGCTTCGGCAGCAGCGCGATGCGATCGTCCATGCGGCCTGTGAGGGCTGTGATGCCATTGCCGTCGGCATCGAACAGCTTCACACCGACAATGGCAGCAGCTTCGAACATCAGTCCGATTTCGACTTTGGGATCGCCCTTCTCGATGCGCTGCAGGGTGCTGCGTGAAACACCGATTCTCTCGGCTAACTCCTGTGCGGTTAACCGGTGCTGCATCCGGCCAAGCCGGATGGTCTTACCGAAAAGGCCAAGCGCTTCCATCGCGTAGCGCGAATAGGTGCGTTTATACGTTGCCTTCATTCGGGTCTCTGTGACCTATGCATGATCCATATCGCCTTCTTTCGAACTTTATATAGGTAATGTCACAGAGCGACTGCCAAAGTCAAGACTCCGTATCGCAAGCGTTACCCATCCGAACGAGGAAGGCGGATATTGCCGACGGCTCCTGCACAACCGGCCAGCTCTGCGCGTCTCGGGCGAGGCGGAGATCTGGCGCTGGATCGCGGACAGCCTTGAGACGCCTCGCATGAGTCATTCATGGGCGGTCCCTGGTGCGGGGCCGCGGCGCTCGACTGCTGGCCGACATTCTCGGCGGCGGGACCCGCATCCGGCTACACCAGCACTTTTCGACCGCATACGCGCCCAGCTTCTCTCCGAAATCATTGCCAATGAGCGCGAACCTCATGCGATCGCCGAGCTGGCCTGGCGGCGCGGAATCTACGCACGCATCCGTATTCGAGACCGCCCAAGGGAGGCTGACTAGCGTAACGCCCTCCGATCTAAGCGCCTTCCACAAAGCCGCTTTCGCACGCGACGGGCTGCATGTGGCGGTCGTAGGCGACATAGATGCCAAGCCCTGAGAGTAAGGCTCTACCAGCTGTTCGGCGATTTGCCTCAGAAACTGGCGCTTGCCGGCGCGAACCAGTGGTATCGCGAGGGCGAGCACGCCGAGCGCTTTTCCTCCGCCCTCCACTGACCACAGACCCGCACGCAACGAAGCCGCGCTCGATCTTATCGTGGCGTGGCTAGGTGCAATGTTTGCTCTCGCCATCAGGCCGGCTTTCCCGATGGCGTGGTCAACCTGATCTATGCGTCCGAAGGTGATCGCGTGGGCCGTGAACTCTGCACCAATTCCAAAGATCAGCTTTACCGGTTCGAACGAGGTCGGACGGCTGCTGATGCGTCAGTGCTCTGACCAGATCAAGAAGGTCAGCCTTGAAACCGGCGGCAATGCACCTTTCATCATCTTCGATGATGCCGACATTGACGGTGCTGTTGACGGTGCGGTCCAGGCGAAGTTCCGCAATGCCGGCCAGACCTGCGTTTCCGCGAACCGCATTTACGTCCAATCGAGCGTTCACGATGAGTCCGCCGAGAAATTGTGGAGAAGGTCCGGCACTTATCAGTGGTCCGACGTCTACTCCCGGAGCGAAGCCGTCGCCAACCCAAGATCGAGTCCCACATCGCAGATGATAATTCGATGCGGGGCCGAACGATAAATATGCATGCTTTGGCCACCCCGAGGCAGGGCTCATTGAGATGATCCGACCGCCTTGGAACAAAGATGGGGTAGAGCAGATGAAGCGTTGGCAGCGTGTCTCCATTCGACGCGAGCGCTTAGGATGGGATCACGATCATTCGCATCACGCGCAGCCGCAAGGGCGATGCCATGGCTACTTTGGAATCGTTGAAGTGGTTTGAGCCGGACAGTCACAAATACACCCGTTACGCCGCGGCTCAGGAAACGGGGCGGCGTCCGGCGGTGGAGGTGCTCGCTGACTTAAAAAGGGTGCGGGCAGTCGTTGCGCTTGAGAGCGACGACATTTGGGATCCGGCACGGGGTGACCTGCTGCCAATCGGCAGTTAACAGGGTCCGACAAAAGTGTGCACAACATGCTGCTGAAGTGGCCTCCGGAAGCGCTACCGGAAGTTACGCGTCTTGAACTTGATAGGGTCGATATGGTCATACTGCATCGACGATGTCGCGCCCCTTCGGCATGCCGCGCGGATCGATGCCCGATCCGCCGTGATGAGCCTCGTCCCTCGGCCGTGCGGCAACGGAAACGGCGTCTTGCGGTTTCCCACGCTGGCCAGCCCGGCCGACAGATCGGTCAGCTCGTGGGCGACGAGGTGCACCACCTCCTCTTCCGTCGGATGCGTCCGCGGACGCCGAGCATGGCCGAAGCAAGAAGCACGCGCCGGAATTTCTCGAGAGATCTTGACCCAGACGACGACGTTTGCCGCACCCGTCTCATCCTCCAGAGGAACATGAAGCCTTTGGCCGAGCCCGGCCGCTGCCGGACCAGCACCAGGCCGGCGGCCTCGAGCCAGCTTCTGCCTCGCGCCTGCATAGCATCCTGACAGGTCACGGTGCGGCGCCGGTTAGGCGGCACGCCGATTTTGGCAACGCTAGCCTGTGAACTGAAGAATGAAGGTCGGACTTGCGGCACATCGATTAGGTTCAAATGATAAGTTGCTGCCCGGCGAGGTCGTTTCAGCGCATCTCGACTGGTGGGTCGGCAAGACAATGCGGAACGGAAATGATCGCAGGCGTAAAGGACGGCTTTCGGGGCCGGAAGCTTCAGGCCTGGAACCGGACCCCAGTTTGGCGCAAGCATCGTGGCCTCCGCCCGGTCAGGCATTCACCGGCTCGCGAAATGCCAATTGATTCTGCTTAACCGGGCATACCTAAACGGCCACTTGCGTTCCGATCTCGACCACACGTCCGGTCGGGATCTGGAAATACTCCGTCGCGTCGGCGGCCGTGCGCGCCAAGCCGATGAACAGCTTGTCCTGCCACACCGGCATGCCGGAGTTGGGTGACGCCTTGAGCGAGCGACGCGACAGGAAGAAGGACGTCGTCATGATGTCGAACTTCCAACCCTGCTTGCGGCAGATCGCCAGCGCACGCGGGATGTTAGGCTGTTCCATGTAGCCGAAGGTCAGTGTCACCCGCATGAACAGCTCATTGATCGTTTCCATCTTGATCCGCTCGCTGTCGGGCACCACGGGCTGCTGCGCCGTCACCACAGAGAGGATGACGTTCTGTTCGTGCAGCGCCTTGTAGTGCTTCAGGCTGTGCATCAACGCGGTCGGCGCACTGGCGGGATCGCTGGTCAGGAACACGGCCGTACCGGACACCAGCTGCGGTTTCTTCTTCAACAGATTGCCCGCAAGGAAATCGAGCGGAATCTGGTTCCTGCGCGTCTTGTCAAATAGATACCTGCTGCCTCTTATCCAAGTCCACATGGTCATCACGATCACTGCGGCAATGGCAAGCGAGGCCCAGCCGCCTTCGAATACCTTGACGATGTTAGCTGCAAAGAAGCCGGTATCGATGAAGACGAACACCGCCATTAAGGCTATCGCGACGCCGAGCGGCCATTTCCAGATGCGCGTCATCACAACAAAAAGCAGTATGTTCGTCACCAGCATATTGCCGGTCACCGAAATACCGTAGGCCGAGGCCAGCCGGCTGGATTCGCCGAAGCCGACCACCAGCAGCATCACCACCAGCGCCAGCATCAGGTTGATGCGCGGCAGATAGATCTGGCCCGACTGTTTTTCCGACGTGTGCTGGATGACGAAACGCGGCAGCATGTTGAGCTGTACCGCTTGCCTGGTCAGCGAAAAGGCGCCGGAGATCACCGCCTGGCAGGCGATCACGGTCGCCGCCGTGGCAAGCACGACCATCGGAATAAGCGTCCAGCCCTGGTTCATCTCGAAGAACGGATGACCGACAACGCCGCCATTTGCCAGCACGAAGGCGCCTTGCCCGACATAATTGAGCAACAGACAAGGGAACACGATCGCCAGCCAGGCGAGCACGATCGGCTTGCGGCCGAAATGGCCGAGGTCGGCGTAGAGCGCCTCGGCTCCGGTGACGGCGAGGAAGACTGCACCAACCGTAACGAAGGCGACGTCAGGCGAGTTGACCAGGAACGACACGATGTAATGCGGGCTGATTGCCAGCAGGATTTCCGGGTCGTCCATGATGTGGTTGAGCCCGGAAAGGCCGATGGCCAGGAACCACAGCGCGGTAACGGGTCCGAACACCAATCCTACGCCGCCGGTGCCAAACCGCTGTACCGCAAACACGATCGCCAGGATGGCCAGTGTCAGCGGCACCACATAGGGCTGGAACGTCGGCGTGACGACATTCATACCTTCGACCGCCGACAGTACCGAGATTGCCGGCGTAATGACGGCGTCGCCAAAAAAAAGCGCCGCGCCGACGATGCCGATGCCGATGCCGATGCCGAGGATCACCGCAGAGCAGGTCGGGAAACTGTTGCGCGCCAGCGCCATAAGCGACAGCACTCCGCCCTCGCCTCGATTGTCGGCGCGGAGCACGAACATGATGTATTTGATCGTCACGGTGATCGTCAGGGACCAGATGATCAGCGAGAGTACGCCGAGGATGTCGCCACGGCTGGCGACGTTGCCACCCGCTGATGCATGCAACGCCTCGCGAAATGCATAGATCGGGCTGGTGCCTATATCGCCATAAACGACACCTAGTGCGCCCAACATCAGCGCCTTGGTGCTGTGCTGCTCGACCTCAGAATGGCTCGATTGTTCGACAGGTTCTGCCTCGTTACCAGCATTGGTAAGGGCCATGGACGACACTCCGATAAGCGCGCGGTGCTCTACGCTTGCTGCACTGCAATATCAAGTTCCGTCACGTAATGTCTGCCGTCTCGCCTGTCGTTGCTCGCCTTGGTAGACTCGCCAGCCCGCAGCCCTACCGAGCAGCAATAGCGCCCCGGCAGAACCCTCAATCGCCCAGATCAATGAATGGTTATCGCCCACAGTGCCCCCCCGCGATGCGGCCGATGGCGACCAGGGTGTCGTGGGCGCACAAGGATGGCGCTTTCCTGATGACGCCGTGCTCCAGGTGTGATCGCACCGTTGCTGCGCAAGCCATTTACTTGCTCGTCCCAGCGAGGACCGTGGCCAACTGGAACGCAGGGCCACGCCGCTCACCGGCCGCACTTTGCGGCGCAGATAACGATTCGATCTCCGCGGCGAGATTCTGGTTGAAGAAGCCACCAAGCTTGTCGAAGGACACACGGTCGTAATATCGACATGCCAGTATCCGCAACCCAGAAAAGCTCCTTGGGCTCCGCTGCGCGCGCCACGAACAACCCGATCTTCTCTGCGAAGAGGACGCCGTAATCCTTCAGGTTGAAGCCAAACCGGGGGGCGGCCGTGACGTATGGGCGAAGGGCTAGGAGGCGGGTTCGGTGAGGAACGGCATTGATGTCCACGCCGTCTCCTGGAAAGACAGAGGAATGCGGTGTCACCGACTGGCGCCGGAGGTTGATCCGGTGATTAGGAGGAGCACTCGTTGTCGGATTCTCGACGATGTCGGACATCTGACACAACGCTGCCAGAGCGATCACGTTGTTCCGAAACGATTTTCCCAGTTGGCACGACAATTGCGGTCCTATGCGCAAAAGCACTGCGATGCCGCACCGACTGGAAGAACTCATCAATGATCACGCTTTTCGAACATGTGGGCGCCGCTACCAACACTAAGCGTTCCCGATCAAACGGAAGCCTCTATCCCTTCTTTCTGAAGGCTGTCCGGACATGAACGCATTTGATGTCCGTCCAACGCTGGATGCTCCCGACGACGATCTCTATCTTTGGCTTGAAGATGTGGAAGGCGAGCGGGCACTTGCCTGGGCCGCCGGCCAGTCGGCAAAGACCCTGAAGCACTTCAGTGGAACGCAGTTCGAGCGCGACCGCGCGACTCTGAAGGCAGGCCTGTTCCCTAAGCGGCGTCGCATCTCCCCCGGCCGAGTCGCATGGCTTGAATCCGATATCAGGGCTTGGATGGAAACTAGATCTGAGAGCCGCACCGCATGAATGTAGCCTCCCAATATCTTCTCCCGTCTGTGGCGCATCACGAAGCCGGGCACGCGGTGGCCGCCATCGTTTTGCACCGTCAGATGTTCGACGACGACCGTGAACTCCCTGCTTTCTCAAGTGTTAGTATTTACCCCGACGCCGGTGACGGAGAGTGCGGTGGTTTTGTCGAAGGCACGGTTTTCTATTCAGCGCAAGGATTCACCTCGGAGCTAAAGCCGATTTTCGAGAACGATATGGATCGACATTTCCAACGCGATGAAGCGATCCAAGAGATAGTTGCGTGTCTGGCAGGTCCTTTTGCAGAATCCGCATTCGAAGGCTATCTGGACCCGCGCGATATGGCGATGAATGCGTCCGATGGGAATGAGGGGAGCAGCGACTACGCGGATGCCAAGC
>NZ_RZQP01000221.1:0-10416 GCF_003998165.1 Mesorhizobium sp. M7A.F.Ca.US.007.01.2.1
TGTCTACGCCGTCTCGCTTCAGGCGCTCCATGTTGACCGCGCCGAAATCGTCGTCGCCCACCACGCCCACCATCGCGGCCGCTCCGCCCATACGCGCGCATTGATCGATGAAGATGGCGGGCGCGCCGCTCGGAAAGGGACCAATGAGGTCGATCGGTTCCCGGAAGCCGGTGCCTGTCTGCCTCGCGACGATCTCTACCAGGATTTCTCCAATCGTCACGGTTGGCCCGAGCGAGTCCGGTGCAAGCGTTTGGGGGAGGTCGTTCATCAAGCGTCCAATCCTGGGTGTGGTGTCGTTTGCGGTTTCACGACGCCGAGGCGTCTGGACCGGAAACCGCGTCCTTGTTGAGCATCTGGTTGTCGAGCGACATGAAGCGCTGATGCATCATGCAAGCGGCTCCGAAGGCAGCTCCATAGATGGCGCTCTCGTTGAAAACGATCTCGGGGATAGGAAAGGTCGCGGCCTGGAGCTCGCGGATATGCGCGTCGACCCGTGCGGCGACCAATGGATACAATTCCGCGACGGACCCGCCCAGCACGATGCGGTTCGGGTCGATCAGCCGCGAGATCTGCACGACTGCAAATGCGAACAAGACAGCCCATTCTTCGGCGAGCTGCACCGCTTGAGGAACACGATCGCGGACGTCACGCAGGAACAAGTCCAAGTCGGCGTCCGGCCTGTACTGGCGATAGGATGACAGGATGCGGTCGCGCCCGAAGGCCTGCTCCAGATTCCGGTATGTCGGGTTCCGTGTCTTGAGGTGGCCGACTTCTCCGGCCAGGCCATTGCCGCCGCGGAACAACTTGCCGTCGATCACAATTCCGCCACCGACACCGTTCTCGATGACCATGAAGAAGGTGACGCCGCTCGCCGCTTCCGGCTGGCTGTATGTGATGCCGATGCCGAATGCGTTGCCGTCATTTTCCGCGGATACCGGGATCTCGGCCGGAAGAAGGCTGCGGGCAAGGCCTGTGAGATCGACATTGCGCCACCCCAGGATCGGTGCGACGTGGATGAAACCATCCTGGTTCATTTGTCCGGGCACCGCGATGCCGATGCCCTGACATCGCGCCAGGCTATCCTTCCGCATCTCGAGAAACACCTGTTCGATCGCCATGTGGACCGCGGCCTCCGGATCGCTGTCATGTCCTTCGAAGCGCGTCATGGCGCTGCGAACGATCTTGCCCGCGAGATCGATCTCGACGCATGTCATATGTTCGACACCGATCTCTATGCCGGCGAAGAAAACGGCTTCAGGCACGATTTCCACGAGGATACCCGGTCTTCCGGCCCTGGGCTGGCCCGCCGGATTCGCGATATCGTTCTCCGCTACTTCGCGAACGAGTCCGGCCTCGACCAACTCCAGGACGATATTGCCGGCGGACGAGCGGTTGACCCCCATATGCCTGGCGAGATCGGCCCGGCTCAAAGGGCCGAAGCGGTGGAGCGCGTTCAGCGTCGCTACCGAATTGCTCTGGCGGATCCTGCGAGGCGAGCTGCTGGCGAAGGTTACATGGTTCATGGCGGACTCCGCATGTTCGTTCCCAGCCTATACTTCACCCGAGCTTGTTTTTCCTCCGGCAACGCAAAGTCCTCAAAAGAATGAACCGCCTGATGTCGGAAGCAGGCAATTCCCGCTGCGCCGGACGCGAAGGAGAATGCCGCGAGCGAGCGGCATCCTCCTGTTGGAGCGTCAATTGCCGACAAGCACCTTGTCGACATTCTCGGAGGTCACCGCCAGCCACGGCACGTAGTAATGCTGGTCCTTGCCGTCGTTCCAGGCGAGCTTGCCGCCGTTTACGTCCCAGACAGCCGCGCGCGGCTTGTAGCTGTCGCCGACGATCTTGTGCAGCGCGAGGTCGATCGCCCCTTGCGCCTGTCCGTTGGCATCCTGGAGGATGGACATCGACTGTTCGCCACGCTTGACGGCTTCAAGCGCGTCCTTGATGCCGTCCACGCCGGCGACCGGAACCGTCTTGGGATCCAGGCCGTGGTTGCGGATGCCCTCGATGGCGCCGACGGCCATCTCGTCGTTTTCGGCCAGGACGCCCTGGATCGCATCGCCATGCGAGGTCAGGAAATTCTCCATCAGCGTGATGGCCTCGGCGCGTGACCAGTTGGCGGTGTTCTGCTCCAGGATGGTCACTCCGGGATTTTCCTTCAGCACCTTCTGGATCCCTTCAAGCCGCTGTACCTGGGCCGACTGGCCCAGCATCCCTTCCAGGATCACGACCTTGGCCTGCGGGCCGGCCTTGTCGATCACCGCCTTGGCCAGCATTTCGCCGGCCTCGACATCGTTGGAATTGATGTAGGCGTCGTAGAGCGCGGTGTTGGAAACCATCGTGTTGGAGCCGAACACCGGGATGCCGGCTGCCTTCGCGCGCTCGATCGGTTCATTACCGGCGTCGATGTCGACCGGGATGAAGATGATCGCGTCGTATTTTTCGGTGATGGCTGTGTCGAACAGGTTCGACTGCGTCAGCACGTCCTGGCGACCGTCGAGAACTGTCAGCGTGGCGGTACCGTCCGCAAGCGCGGGGTGCGCCTTGGCGGCATCGGCCCACAGAACATTGTACTCGGTGTTGAGGCTCTGGACGATCGCCGCGATCTTCAACGTCTTGGCGTCGGCCGAACTCCCCCCGAACACCATGCCTGCAAGGGCAAGGCCGGCCGCTGCTCCCATCAGGAAGCGTCTTGTCGTTTTCATGTGCATTTCCTCCATGTTGCGTGCGGCCGCGCCGCTTGCGCCTGTTACTCTCTCCCGGCTCGGGAGCGGTCGATCAGCACCGCGAGGACGATGATCGAACCCTTGATGATCTGCTGGTAGTATGAGGACACCCCCATCAGATCGAGACCGTTGCTGATCATGCCGATGATCAGCACGCCCACCAGCGTATAGCCGATGCGGCCGATACCTCCGGTGAGGCTTGTTCCGCCGATGACCACCGCCGCGATGGCATCGAGTTCGTAGCCGATGCCCGCCTGTGGCAGGGCGGACGTGGTGCGGGCCGTCAGCATGACACCCGCGAGACCGGCCAGCGCGCCCATGATGACGTAAACCGAAAAGATGATGCCGGTGGTGTTGATGCCGCTCGTCTTCGCGCTGCGCGGGTTTCCGCCCACCGCATAGACCCGTCTTCCGTAAATGGAGTAGCGCAGGACGATTGCCGCGACAGCGAAGACGACGGCGAAAATGATCACCGGTACCGGTATGCCGAGCACGAGACCCTGGCCGAGCCAGCGGAATTCGAGGCTGAGATTGGGAATCGGGCGGCCGCCGCTGTAAAGCAGCGTCGCGCCGCGCGCCACGCTCAGCATTCCGAGCGTGGCGACGAAGGCCGGCACCTTGAAGTAGGCGATCAGCCCGCCATTGACGGCGCCGCAAAGCGCGCCCACGGCGACGCCGGCCGCGACTGCTAGGAGCGGATTGAACGCATCCGCGCCGGTGACCAGGCTGGCCGCCACGGCGCCGGCCAGGGCCAGAAGCGAACCGATGGAGAGATCGATGCCGGCCGTCAGGATCACGAAGGTCATGCCGACAGCCAGCACACCGTTCATGGAGACCTGCCGCAGAACGTTCAGCAGATTGTTGGTGGACAGGAAGTTCGGCGACGCCAGCGACAACACGACGAACAGCAGGATAAACGAGATGACGATGCCATAACGGGCGATGAACTTTCCCAGGCTCATGCCGCTCATGCTTTGACTGGCGGATACCATTGGATTCTTCTCCACGAAATGGATCGTCTGGCTAGGAAGCCAGATGAACGAGGGTTTCCTGGGTGGCCTCGGGTCCGGCGACCTCGCCTGCGATGCGGCCCCGGCGAAAAACGACGATGCGATCCGCATTGGCGAGGATTTCGGGCACCTCGGACGAGATCATCAGCACGGCGTTTCCCGCCTTCACGAAATTGCCGAGGAAGGCATAGATCTCGCGCTTGGCGCCTTCGTCGACGCCGCGTGTCGGCTCGTCGCAGATCAGGATCCTGGGGTTGGTATCGACACAGCGCGCAAGGACAACCTTCTGCTGGTTGCCGCCGCTCAGGGATTGGACGGGCAGGTCCGGCGACGCCGTCTTGATGGAGAAGCGCTTGATGTGCTCGACCACGCTCCTGGCTTCCGCCGATCCGTTCATGAAGCCCTTGCGCGCATAATGCGGCAGGTTGGCCACGGTGATGTTGTGGGCGACCGACGCGGTCAGTGACAGGCCCGTCTGCTTGCGGTCCTCCGTGACCAGCGAAATGCCGGCGCCGATGGAATCGGCGGGCGTCTTGAGATCGATAGGCTTGCCCTCGATCAGCACCTGGCCGGAATCCCGCGGCTCGTTTCCGTAGAGCGCATTCACGAACTCGCTGCGACCGGAGCCGAGAAGCCCGTATATGCCGACGATCTCTCCCGCATGAACGGTCATGTCGATGTCGGCGAACTTTCCCTTCGATGCAAAGCCGCGGGCTTCGAGCAAGGGTTTCTGCGGGCCGGTATCCTTCGGTTCGCGATGATGGTCCAACAGGTCGCGGCCGACGATCGACCGGATCAGGCCCTTGCGGTCGATTTCGGAAATCGATCCGCCGCCTACGAAACGGCCGTCGCGGAAGACCGTATAATCGTCGGCGATCTCGAAGATCTCGGTCAGGCGGTGCGAGACATAAATGATGCCTACGCCCTCCGCGGTCAGAGTGCGGATCGCGTCGAACAGCATCTGCGCCTCGCGCTCGCCAATGGCCGAGGTAGGCTCGTCCATGATCAGGATGTCGCTGCGGCGGCTGATTGCCTTGGTGATCTCGACGAGTTGGGCCTGCGCGATCGAAAGATCGCGTAGCCGCGCACCAGCGGGGATGTTGAATTTCAACCGCGCCAGGATCGCCTCCGCGTCGCTTAGCATGCACTTGTCGTCGACGAAGAAGCGGCCGCGCCGCTGTTCGCGGCCGAGATAGAGGTTCTCGGCGACGGTCATGTCCAGGAAGGGGCTAAGCTCCTGGGTGATGATGGCGATACCGGCATCGAGCGCCTCGGCGGGGGAGGAGAAATTCACCTCCCGGCCTTTCACCGTGACGGATCCGGCGTCGCGCCGCAGCATCCCCATCAACACGCCGAGGAAGGTGGACTTGCCGGCACCGTTGCCACCGCACAAGGCATTGACCGTCCCGGCGCGCAACCGAATCCGCCCGTCGACCAGGGCGGGAACGCCTGCAAAGCTCTTCGCGACATTTTCGGCGCTGAGGAGAAGCGGCGCGGTGGCGCCGTTCTCGTTGGTGATAGCTTCGTTCTGCGTCATCTTCCCGTCCTCCTCGGGATGAGATGGCGCGGGCGCTTGTCGGCCCGCAGCCCTTTCGTCTTCAGGCAGCCTTGTTGATCTCGGCCCGGCGCACGGCTTCTTCCCAACGGCTTTCGATGAAAGCCTTGGCATGCGCGGCGAGCGGATTGTTGTCGGTCCAGGTGTCGCGCCAGATGCCGCACACACGCGACAGGGCTTCATCGACGATGGCGCTGGAGAAGCTCTCGAAGGTGACGTCGCGATTGTGGAAGCCAATGTCCACCAGCGCGGAAAAGATGCTCGCGAAATCGATCGTACCGGTGCCGAGATAGCCGCGGTAGTTCTCGTTGAAGTGGAAATAACCGAGCTTGTCCCCAGCCAGACGGATCGCCTCGGCCTGGCTCGCCTCTTCGATGTTCATGTGGAACGTGTCGAGATGCAGGAAGACGTCGTCACGGCCGGTGTCCTTGATGAACTTCAGGCCTTGCGCGGTCGTGTTCAAGAGGTTGGACTCGAAGCGGTTCACCACTTCCAGAACGATCTGCACGCCGCTATCCCTGGCCACCTCGGCTGTCGCGGCGATGGCGTCGGCGCTGTTCATCCAGCCGGTTCGCGTGGGCAGCCCGTCATACTTGCCGTGCATCGAATAGAGAATGCCGCCCAATCGGATGCCGCCGATGTCGCGGACCGCCTTCACTGCGTCGGACAAGAGCGCCTTTCCCTTGGTGACCACGGCCTTGTCCTCGCTCGAGACGTCCGCATCCGCCGACAGGCCCATCGTGACCACGATCTCGATGTCCAGTTCCTTGGCTTGCTTCGCCAGGCGGTCGAGGTCGAATTTCTCGGGCCGCAGATAAGCGAACTCGATCAGCCGGTAACCATGATCCGCCGACTTGGCGAGTGCCATTTCCAGGCCCTCTTGGGTCAGGCCGTTTGTCCAGACAAATGAATGGATACCAAGACGCCGCATTCAGATCCTCCGATAATTAGGTTTGCATGTTAAAGATACAAACTTGATCCTGAATGCCTAAAATTCAGCTTCGGCGCAAGAGGAATTCTGGCATTGGTCGGCGCGAGCCAATCATGCCGGATTAAAAAAATGCTGGAAAACAAATGGTTGAGAGGCATCATGGAGATGCGAGAAAATTTTCTCTGACCTATGCGAGAAACGGGATATGCAGCTTTTGACAACAAATATCCCGTCACTTGCGCAGACCGAGCGGCATGGACCGCTCGCTCGGCGAGACGCAAGGCGAATGCGGAACGAGCGGAACCCGGTCCAACGTTCGTCAGTTCCTGCCAAGGCATTCGCTTGGGACCAGCCGGCGGACGCCCGATCCTCCGGCTTGCCCAAGCGCGCACCCGGACGCGGCGACGCGCAAACCCTCAGCCGGGAAACAGGTCCAGGATCGACGACAGACGGTTGGCACTGAGATCGATGTCGCTGAGCGGGCTGCCGCTGGGGAGATAGCCAACCACGAACAGACCGGCGGCCCGTGCGGCCTTGGTGCCGGTGCGGCTGTCTTCCACAGCGACGACGGATCCCGGAGCTATGGCGAGCTGCCGGCAGGCCTCGCGATAGGGCGTTGGGTCGGGTTTGCCGACCGTAACGTCGTCGAGGCTGATTGTGAGGCTCATATGGTCGAGCACGCCGAGCGCATCGAGATTGGCATTGACGACTTGCCGGCCGGAATTTGACACGCAGACCTGCGGGATGCCGCGGTCAGCCAGGGTCCGGATCGTCTCGACCGCCTCGGGGATCGGGATGGCGTCCGCCCGGTTGGCGACGTAGTGGGCATTGATGGCGGCGAGCCACTCCGCCTGGTCAAGCCCGACTGGGAGGCGCGGACGCAGCATTGTCCAGACGTCGCCCATATGGATGCCGCGAAAGGCTTGGTCGGGCAGGTCGTCAAGATCGACGTTCCAGTTGCGGCAGCCGGCGAGGAGAGATTGATGATGCAACGGCTCGCTGTCGATCAGCGTTCCGTCGATGTCCCAGGCGACGGCGCGATACATCACGATGGCGATCCCGCTTTGGTCGCGCCAGGAGCCGATAGGCGTGTATAGAGATCGCGATAGCGGCGGTAACCGTCGCGGTAGATGTCGGCCTTGCGCGGGTCGGGATGGAGCCGGTCGGCGAAGCTGACGAAACCGGAAACGCCCGACCAGTCGTCGGTCAGGCCGGTGCCTATCGCCGCCGTCCAGGCAGCGCCGATGCAAGAGCCGGGGTGCCCGGTCAGGCGTTGGACCGGCTTTTGCAAGACATCCGCGACAATCTGCATCCAGACCTTGCTGCTTGAGCCGCCGTCGGAGGCGAGATAGCGCTCGGTCCGATGGCCCATGTCGTTGAGCACCTCGACATGATGCGCGATGGCAAAGGCATAGGCCTCGAGCAAAGCGCGCCAGACATGGCCGATATCGTGCGAAAGCGTCAGGCCGTCGATCACGCCGCGGGCCGCTGGATCATGGATCGGCGTCTTCTCGCCAAGGAAATAGGGCAGGATGATGAGGCCCTCGGCACCGGCGGGACGCTCTGCCGCCAGTGCATCGAGCCGCTGGTGTACGGAAATACCCTCGGCCTGTGCCGCGGCTATCTCGCCGCCGGCGAAATTGCGTACGAACCAGTTGAGGGCGGAGCCGCCTGTCGACATGCAGCCATTGGGCATGAACAGGCCCGGCACCAGGTGATAATCGAGATACATGCGCGGATCGGGCTTGATCTGATCGGTAGCGATCAGGATATCGACCGAGCCGCCGAATTTCAGGAGGACATCGCCCGGCTTGGCGACGCCGGCGCCAAGCGCGGAGGCGATCATGTCGGCTGCACCGCCGACGACCGGTGTCCCCGCCATCAGGCCGGTCTCATCGGCGGCCTTCGCCGAAACGGAACCGAGGATCTCATGCGAGGCGATCTTTCGTGGCACGGCCGAGCGCGGTATGTGCGCGAGCGCCACCAGATCGTCGTCGATCCGGTGCGTCGAAACATCGACGAAGCCGGCCTCCAGCGCCCAGTTCTGCTCGACCGCACGTTCGCCGGTGAGGCGCCAGTTGATATAATCGTAGGAGCCGAAAACGGTGGCGATGCGGCTGAACACCTCCGGCTCGTGACGCTCAATCCAGCGCAGCTTTGCGGTGACGAGCTGTTGGTTGATGCCGTTGCCGGCCTTGGCGATGAAAGCCGTCTCATCGCATTCGGTCCGCAGTTCGGCCACTTCGGCGCCACAGCGGCCGTCGCTCTGCTGGATGCTCGGCCGCAGCACTTCGCCCTTCTCGTTCAGAAGAACGACCGCCGGCAGCATGCCGGTGGTGCCGACCGCCACGATTTCCTCGGCCTTGATGCCGCTGGTCCTGAGCAACTCCTGCACGATGCCGCGGACATTGGTCCACCATTGCGCGGGATCTTCCTCGGCCCAGCCCGCATGCTCGGAATGCAGCGTGACGGGGCGCGAGGCGAGGCCCAGCACCTGATCGGGAAGCCGGATCAGGATGCCGATCGTCGAGGTGGTGCCGATATCGAGACCGAGAACGAACGCCATGTCGAATCCATTGAAATGCTGGGAAGGGCAGGCGGGCGAAACCTGTCTGCCTCGTTGTGTCGCACTGCTCGATACCAGTCGATCATTCCGGACGCCGGCCTGCAACGATCGATATGATCACCGCGAGCCGGCGCGATGGCCGGCATCGCCGTGGAAGCCGTCCTCAGCGCAAAGTGGCGACAACATCCATGAAGCGCTTGACCCGATCGCCGTCGACGGCGTTCCAGGTATTGCCATCGATCTTGAAATGGGTCCCGATCACGACGCCGCTCGCCAGCGAAAGGACGTCGCGGACATTGTCGATGTTCACGCCGGTGTTGGCGAAGACCGGCACGTCCTTGATCGTCTCGCAGACGCTGCGCAGGTGGGACTGGTCGGCCGGCTGGCCGGTGATCGGACCGGAGACGAGGATCGCGTCTGCCATCGACGAGAACACCGCGCTCTTGGCACGCAATTCAATCGGGCGCTGGTCGAGCGAGTGTGCGAACTCGGCATTGATGTTGAAGAGAAGCTTCATGTCGTCGCGACCAAGATTGTGCCGCAGGCGCGAGGCGGCGGCGCAATCGGGCTCCCACAAGCCCATATCGGAAGCGAACAGGCCGGTGAAGATCTCGCGCACGAAACGGGCTCCGGTGGCAGCTCCGATCGCGACGCTGGCAGTCGGATCCCAGAGATAGTTGACGCCAAACGGCACTTTCAGCTCGGGCTTCACCGCCTGGACGATGGCAGTCATGGCGGCAATGCCCTCGGGCGGCGCCTTGAAGACATAGGGGCGGTCGTTCTCGTTGCCGAACATGATGGCATCGACGCCGCCGTTCTGCAGCTTGCGGATGTCGGAGAGTACGCCATCGATCAGCTTGTCGAGGCCGCCATCGGCATCATAGAGGGGCGTTCCCGGCAGGGCACCGATATGTGCCATCGAGATGACAGCCTTCTTCTTGTCGCCGAAAAATTCAAATACCATCGAGTCTTCTCCTTGGGGATAAAGTGAAATGGCGCGCCTCAGTCGCGCGTCAGTGGCGGCGCGATGCGCAGGTCGACCTTGGCCGCGGCGAGCGCCGCGACGATCTTGGCCGGCGGCTCGGCATCGGTGATGAGGATGTCGATGTCCGACAGTGGCGCTATCCGCACCAGCGACATGCGCAGGAATTTGGCGGAATCGCACAACACGATCTTGATGCCTGACCGCCTCAGATAGGCGCGCTTCATATCGGTATCATCGAAGGAATAATCGAAGAGGCCGTCCGCTGTGATACCGGAGACGCCGATCACGGCGACATCGAACCACAGCGCCTCGAACTGGGCGATGGCCGCAGGCCCGCCGGTCGACATCTCGTCGGCCCGTACGCGGCCGCCGGCAACATAGACTTCGGGCACACCGCCATTCAGCGCCGCCGCGATCCTGAGGCTGTTGGTGAACACCTTGGCGTGCGGAAGGTCCCTGAGGTGCTCGGCCATCAGATAGGTGGTGGTGCCGACATCCAATGCGATCGTGCGGTATCCCGAAACCAGCGCGGCCGCGGCCGCGGCAATCGCGGCCTTCGGGTCGCGGCGCTGGCGCAAGCGCGAATCGAAACTCGGCTCTTCGCTGTCCATGGCGACCAGCGGCGGGGTGTTCGCCTCGC
>NZ_RZQP01000222.1:0-10311 GCF_003998165.1 Mesorhizobium sp. M7A.F.Ca.US.007.01.2.1
TTCTGGTCCTATGGACGGCGGGCAATGTCTGGCTCCTGTCGCGTGACGCCTTCGATCCCTACCCGTTCATCTTCCTCAATCTCGTTTTGTCGATGGTAGCCGCCTTGCAGGCGCCGGTGATCATGATGGCGCAGAACCGCCAGACCGAACGCGACCGCATCGACGCCGCCCACGATTACGAGGTCAACTTGAAAGCCGAGATCGAGATCATGGCGCTGCATGAAAAGCTGGATGAACTGCGCCACGGCCAGATTCTCGGCATGCGCGACGAGATCGTGCAACTGACCGAGATGATCAAGCGGATCGACGAAAGGCTGTCTTCGCAGCAGTCGGCTTCATGACCGACGCGATCCACCATTTCATCGAACAATACGGGCTGCTCGCGGTCTTTGTCGGTTGCGTCGCGGAGGGCGAAAGTGCTGCCATTCTCGGCGGCTTCTTCGCCCACCAGCAGGTCTTCGTGCTGTGGCACGCCGTCCTTGCGGCCGGCCTCGGCGCCTTTGTCGGCGACACTTTCTTCTTCATCCTCGGACGAAGCTTTGCCGACCATCCCTATGTCGTCAGATTGCGCAAGCGGCCCGGCTTTCGCCGCGCCTTTCGCCTGCTCAACACCCATCCCGACATTTTCGTGCTGTCGAACCGCTATATCTACGGCATGCGTCTCGTCGGCGGCATTGCAGCCGGGCTCTCCAATATCACAGCGCCGCGCTTCGTCATCCTCAACGCGCTTTCATCGGCGGTCTGGGCGGTGCTGTTCGGTACGATCGGTTATGTCTTTGGACTTGGCGCAGAGCACTTCATCGGCCAGGCGCTGATGCATCACGAACGGTTGCTGATCGGTCTTGGCATCGGCCTGACCGTGGCCGTTCTGGCATGGCTCGTCGCCCGTCACATCGCCAGGAGGGAACGCGCCAGGGAAGGCTGATCGTCAATCCACCCCGAGCGCCCGATCCCCCCGATCGAGGATGAGCGGTATGATCAGGTCTTCCTCGTCGGCAAGATGTCTTGTCAGCATGGCGATCAGCCGGCTGTTTTCGTCGGCATAGGCGTCGGCTGCAAAGCGCTGTCTGTCTTCGCTCTCCTGCAGCGTCTTGATGAAGGCATTGGCCGCCTCGGCATTGCGCTCCAGCCCTTCATGGATGGTGTGGTGGTCGGCATCGAGAATCTCGAAGCCGCGCTTCAAACGGGGCTCGGCCTTGGCGAAGACCGGGAAATATTGATAATCCTCGACATTGTGGTGACCGTCGAGATGCCCAAGAAAATGATTGAGGCGCGGCGCGAACCAGCGCGCGAAATCAGGCGCCGTCAGCCGTCCCTCACGGAAGTCGTCAATGCCGTTGGCCAGCATGCCGCCAAGTTCGCGGAACATGTCGTGCCGCTGCAGCCACATATTGGCGATGCCGTGGACGTTGGCATGGTCCTGCCAGTTTTCACGCGGGTATTTTTCGACGAGCCAGCGCAGATCGTCTGGCAGGCCCACGCGTTCGAGAAGCAGAAAATTGGCGGCCCCGGCCATGACAGTCTCCTTTGGTGACTGGCATATAGGCATCGAAAGGCTAGATCGGTAGCCCAGTGATCCGCTCGATAATGGCGATGCCCCAGACACCGGCGACGATGAGCACCGAAATCAGCACCGCCAGCGAACCGCAATCCTTGGCCAACTGGATGTCGACATTGAACTCGCGGCTGAAAGCGTCGCATGCCGCCTCGATGCCGGTGTTAAGCACCTCGACCATGATCAAGAGCAGCACCGCGCCGATCAGCAAGGCATAACCGCGCCACGAGATCGAAACGAACCAGCCGAGCGGCAGTGCCAGCGCCAACAGCATCAGCTCCTGCTGGAAAGCCTTCTCGCTGGCGGCCAGCTTGCGAAACGCCCGCACCGAATTGAAATAAGCGTCGATCAGCCGCTGCATGCCAAACCCCTTTGCGAATCACCGGCACGGGATAATGCAATGGCTGGCCAGATCAATGGAATAAGGTGACTTGTCCAAGATTCATTCAGCAACCGGTATGGACGGTGTCGACTTTTCAAACTGCGGCAGCCCGTCGTCGATCGAATAGTAGTCGCCCTTGTCACCGACGAAGATATGGCATTCCCCCTCAAGACCTGTCGGCTTGTCGAACGATCCCGCCATGACTGAAACGTAGTCCTGGTCTCGCGGCTTCCAGAACAGCACCGACCCGCATGCCTTGCAGAACCCACGCCTGGCGAAGGTAGAGGCTTCGTACCAGGTGATACTTTCCACGCCTTCGATCACGATGTCGACATTGGCAACATTGGTCGCGGCATAGAAATGTCCGCTCTGCTTGCGGCATTGCGAGCAATGACAATAGACGACGCCACGCAACGCTCCGTTCGTTCTGAAGCGGACGGCTCCACACAGACACGATCCCTGGTGACCACCACTCACGTCGATCCTCCTTGAAAGAAAAGTGCCTGGCATCACCTTCAGGATTCCAGCTTTGCGGCGCACGCACGCAAGCAAATGCGACATGTACTGGCGTGGAGAATGGAGCCGCGGACCTGGCGCATCCGGCTTGGTGCGTTCGGCGTGCAGGCGATCTGCGAGTTTCCGGAAAAGCGCATCGAGTTTTCAAGGACGGCATTTGCTGACCCCAGACTCGCCGGCCTGCGCTGGGAACGCGGGCACTGAACCAACCAAAAGAAAAGCGCCGGATTTCTCCAGCGCTTTTCCCGTCAGCCGTTCAGGCCGAAATCGAGCTAACCGTTCGCAACCTGCTTGTGCTGCACCGGGTGGCTCTTCTTGAGCAGGTCTGACACCAGGAACGCCAGTTCGATCGCCTGGTCCGCGTTGAGGCGCGGGTCGCAATGGGTGTGGTAGCGGTCCTGCAACTCCTCGGCGGTGATGGCGCGCGCGCCACCGGTGCATTCGGTGACGTTCTTGCCGGTCATCTCGACATGAATGCCGCCCGGATGTGTGCCTTCGGCGCGGTGCACTTCGAAGAAGGTCTGAACCTCCTTCAGGATGCGGTCGAACGGCCGCGTCTTGTAGCCGGCGGCCTCGATCGTGTTGCCGTGCATCGGGTCCGACGACCACACCACGGAGCGGCCTTCCTTCTGCACCGCGCGAACCAGCTTCGGCAGATGGTCGGCGACCTTGTCGGAGCCGAAACGTGCAATCAGCGTCAGCCGGCCGGGTTCATTTTCGGGGTTGAGCAAGTCGATCAGCTCCAGCAAGCCGTCCGGCGTCAGCGACGGACCGCATTTCAGCCCCAGCGGGTTCTTGATCCCGCGGCAATATTCGACATGCGCATGGTCGGGCTGGCGGGTGCGGTCGCCGATCCAGATCATATGGCCCGAGGTAGCGTACCAGTCGCCGGAGGTCGAATCGACACGCGTCAGCGCCTCCTCGTAGCCGAGCAGCAGCGCCTCATGGCTGGTATAGAAATCGGTCTCGCGCAGCGCGTAGTTGGTTTCCGAAGTGATGCCGACGGCCTTCATGAAGTCCATCGTCTCGGTGATGCGGTTGGCGAGCGACTCGTATTTCTCGCCCTGCGGGCTGTCGGACACGAAGCCGAGCATCCAGCGGTGCACATTCTCCAGGCTGGCATAGCCGCCTTGCGCGAAGGCGCGCAGAAGGTTGAGCGTCGCCGCCGACTGGCGGTACGCCATCTCCTGGCGAGCGGGATCCGGAATGCGCGACTTCGGGTCGAATTCGATGCCGTTGATGATGTCGCCGCGATAGCTGGGCAGCGTCACCTCGCCCTTGGTCTCGTTGTCGGACGAGCGCGGTTTGGCGAACTGGCCGGCAACGCGGCCGACCTTCACCACCGGCTGCGCGCCGGCGAAGGTCAGCACCACCGACATCTGCAGGAAGACGCGGAAAAAGTCGCGGATGTTGTCCGCGCCATGCTCGGCGAAGCTCTCGGCGCAATCGCCACCCTGAAGGAGGAATGCGTCACCGGCAGCGACCGAAGCGAGCTGCTTCTTGAGCTTGCGCGCCTCACCGGCAAAAACCAGCGGCGGAAAGGTTGCGAGCTGGGCTTCCGTGTTCTTCAGCGCTGCAAGGTCCGGATAAGCAGGAACCTGCTTGATCGGCTTTGCTCTCCACGAATTCGGCGACCATTTCGTCATCGCTGCACCCAACGCTCTTTCCAGCGGCCTATACTCCGCCATTCCCGCCCCAATTGGGGATCGCGGCTCCATACACGAAGCCGATTTCCTATTCTAGACCGGAATTTCAGCGCTGGCGAATGGTCCGAGGCTAGCTACGCCGCCTTCTCCACCAGCCGTGCCAACTGCGTCATGACGACCGCCGAGCCCGCCAGCCTCTTCTCGGCTGTCGGCCAGTCGCGCACGAAGACGACACTGTGGTCCGGCCGGATCTTGGCCAACGATCCCTGTTCGCCAATGAACTTGACCAGCCCGACCGGGTTGGAGAATTCGCGCTTGCGGAAATGGATGACGACGCCCTTCGGCCCGGCGTCGAGTTTTTCGACATTGGCCTTGCGGCAGAGCGCCTTGATGAAGACGATCTTCAACAGATGCTTCACCTCCTCCGGCAGCGGGCCGAAGCGGTCGATCAGCTCGGCGCCGAAAGCGTCGATTTCCTCGGTGTTTTCGAGATCGCCGAGACGGCGATAAAGCGCCAGCCGGAGCTGCAGGTCCGGAACATAGCTTTCCGGGATCATCACCGCCGTGCCGACGGCAATCTGCGGCGACCAGCCGCCATCCTGCACCTCGCCCGAATCCTTCACCTCGGCGACGGCTTCTTCCAGCATCTGCTGGTAGAGTTCGAAGCCGACCTCCTTGATGTGTCCGGACTGCTCCTCGCCGAGAAGATTGCCGGCGCCTCTGATATCGAGGTCGTGGCTGGCCAGTTGGAAGCCGGCGCCCAGAGTGTCGAGCGATTGCAGCACCTTGAGCCTCCGCTCGGCGGTGTCCGTCAGCTTGCGGTTGGCCGGCAGCGTGAACAGCGCGTAGGCCCGCACCTTCGAACGGCCGACGCGGCCGCGCAATTGGTAGAGCTGCGACAGGCCGAACATGTCGGCGCGGTGGATGATCAGCGTGTTGGCGGTCGGAATATCAAGGCCGGATTCGACGATGGTGGTCGACAACAGCACGTCGTACTGGCCGTCATAAAAGGCATTCATGATGTCGTCGAGTTCGCCCGGCGGCATCTGGCCATGAGCCACCGCCACCTTCAACTCCGGCACGGATTCCTTCAGGAAATCATGTATTTCCGAGAGATCGCTGATGCGCGGCACCACATAGAAGGAATGGCCACCGCGATAGCGTTCGCGCAGCAGCGTCTCGCGAATCACCAGGGGATCGAAGGGCGATATGAAGGTGCGCACCGCCATGCGATCGACCGGCGGCGTGGCGATCAGCGACAGCTCGCGCACCCCGGTCAACGCCAGTTGCAGCGTTCGCGGGATCGGCGTCGCCGACAGCGTCAGCACGTGCACGTCGGTCTTCAGGTCCTTCAGCCGTTCCTTGTGCTTGACGCCAAAATGCTGCTCTTCGTCGATGATCAGCAGACCAAGGTTCTTGAACGAGATCGCGGAACCGAGCAGCGCGTGCGTGCCGATGACGATGTCGACCTGGCCTTCGGCGATGCCTTTCTTGGTCTCGGCCAGTTCCTTGGCGCCGACCAGCCGCGACGCCTGGGCGACGCGGATCGGCAGGCCGGAAAACCGCTGCGAAAACGTCTTGAAATGCTGGCGTGACAGCAATGTCGTCGGCACCACCACCGCCACCTGAAAACCTTCCATTGCCGCGATGAAGGCGGCACGCAGCGCCACTTCGGTCTTGCCGAAACCGACATCGCCGCAAATCAGCCGGTCCATCGGCTTGCCGGCAGCAAGATCGTCGCGCACCGAATCGATGGCCGTCTGTTGGTCGTCGGTCTCTTCATAGGGAAAGCGGGCGGCGAACTCGCCATAGAGGCCTTCTGCCGGCACCAGTGGCGGCGCCGAGCGCATCTGCCGCTCGGCGGCGATGCGGATCAACTGACCGGCCATGTCGAGCAGGCGCTTCCTCAGCCGCGCTTTGCGCGACTGCCAGGCGCCGCCGCCAAGCTTGTCCAGCGTCGCCTCGGCCGTGTCAGAACCGTAGCGCGACAGGAGTTCGATGTTTTCCACCGGCAGGAACAGCCGGTCGTCGCCGGCATAGTGGATTTCCAGGCAGTCATGCGGTGCGCCGACCGCTTCGATGGTGCGCAGGCCAATGAAACGGCCAATGCCGTGGTCGGCATGGACGACAATGTCGCCGGCCGACAGCGCCGAGGCCTCGGCAATGAAATCCGAGGGACGTTTCTTGCGCTTCGAGCGCCGGATCAGCCGGTCGCCCAAAATGTCCTGTTCGGCGACGACGACCAGTTTTTCGGTCTCGAAGCCGGATTCGAGCGGCAGCACGGCCAGGGCCGCCTGCCCCGGCTCGAGCTTTTCGGCTTCCGCCAGCGTCACGACCTGCTTGAGGTTGCCGAGATGGTGTTCGGCGAGGATCTGGCCAAGCCGGTCGAGCGAGCCTTCGGTCCAGCCGGCGATGACGACGCGGCGGCGCGCCGCGCGCTCATCGGCGATGTGTTTGACGACGACATCGAACACGTTGGCGTTCGGATCGGCGCGCTCCTCGACGAAGCTGCGGCCGTGGCGCGAACCGGCGTGATAGACCTTCTTGGCGCCAATGTCGGGCGCGTCGAATGGCGTAAAGTCGATCGCTTCGCGCGGCCCGAGCGAGGTGACCAGGTTTTCCGGGGAGAGATAGAGCAGGTCCGGCGCGACTGGCTTATAGGGCACCGCATCCTTCAGCGCGCCGTCGGCCTGCTTCCTGCGCGCCTCGTAGTGATCGAGGATCAGCGTGTGGCGCTCGGCCAGCGCCTCATGCGCCAGATGGTCGAAGATGACAGGCGTGTCAGGCAGATAGTCGAACACCGTCTCCAGCCGTTCGTAGAAGAACGGCAGCCAGTGCTCCATGCCAGCGAAGCGACGCCCTTCGCTGACCGCCGCATAGAGCCCGTCGTCGCGCTGCGGTGCGCCGAAGGCTTCGATATAGGAGCGGCGGAAGCGGCTGATGGTTTCCGGCGTCAGCGCCACCTCGCTCATCGCTTGCAGCGCCATCGACTTGCGTTGACCGGTGGTGCGCTGCGTGGCGGCGTCGAACACACGGATCGATTCCAGCGTGTCGCCGAAGAAATCGAGCCTGAGCGCCTCGGTCCAGCCGGGAGCGAACAGGTCGAGAATGCCGCCGCGCACCGCGAACTCGCCGATGCCGCGCACTGTCGACACACGCTCGAAACCGGACGTTTCCAGCCGCGAGACCAGTGCGTTCATGTCGATCTGGTTGCCGGGCCTGGCATGAAAAGTCTGCGCCTCGACCAACTCGGACGGCGGAATGCGCTGCAGCAGCGCATTGGCGGTGGTGAGGATGACGGCGCGGTGCGGCTTCTTCGCCAGAGCGATCATGGCGGTCAGCGCATCGAGGCGCTTGGCGGCCGCATCGGAGCCGGGCGAGACGCGGTCGTAGGGCAAGCAATCCCAGGCCGGCAGTTCCAGCACCGGCAGGCCGGGGGCCGCGAAGGACAATGCCTCGATGATCGCCGGCAGGCGCTGACCGTCGCGCGCGACGAACAGAACCGGCTTGTCGGGCGCGATCTCGAGCGCCGCCTGCACCAGCGCAAAGGCTTCGTAGCCGTCGGCGACGCCATCGACGATGAACTGACCGGCGCGGCCTTTCGGCAGACCGATGGTGGGAATGAGGCTCATGAAATCACGGTCTTGTTTTATCGCAATTCCGAATGGAAAACCGCTTCGTACTTTTCCTGGAATTGCTTGTGTTCAGAATGTCAGAGAGCGGCGGAAAGCCAGGATCTTTCGCAGGACGGCACAATCGATATCGGCCGGAACCGGGCGTTCGCCGGTGACCATGGGCAGGAATTCGGTATCGGGAATGTCGAGGAGCCTCTCATATTGGTCGATTTCCTCGTTGGTCAAGACGCCGATCTCAGCGTCGGCGAAAGTGCCGAGGATCAGGTCCATCTCGCGCATGCCGCGATGCCAGGAGCGAAACAGAAGCTTGCGGCGGCGCACGTCCAGCCCCTCGCTTGATCTCGTCGTTCCGGTCATCGTACCGCATCCTTGCTTGCTGCGGCGCATATAGCGTGGATAGAAGGGGCTGTCAGCCTTGCGCTGCCGCCGTCGCAACATAAGCTGACATCATGCGTCCGACCATCCTCGATCCCTTGTTTGTCCCGATCACGTCGCTTGCAGGCGTCGGACCGAAAGTCGGCGCGCTGATCGAGAAGGTTGTTCCGGCCGATCTCGGCGACCGCGCGGCGCGTGCCGGCGATCTTCTGTTCGTGCTGCCGCACACCGTCATCGACCGGCGCAGTCGGCCTGGTATCGCGGGATCCGCGGAAGGCCAGATCGTCACGCTCGATGTGCGCATCGATCGCCACCAGCCGCCACCGCGTGGCAACAGGTCGGTGCCCTACCGGGTCTTCGCCCATGACGATACCGGAGAGATCGCGCTGACCTTCTTCCATGCTCACGCCTCCTATCTCGAAAAGGCGATGCCCGAGGGCGAGCATGTCGTGGTCTCGGGCCGCATGGAATGGTTCAACGGCCGCCCGAGCATGGTCCACCCCGACCATATTGCGCTGGCCAGCGAGGCGGAAAACCTGCCGCTGGTCGAACCGGTCTATCCCCTGACAGCCGGGCTCTCGGGCAAGGTGCTGCGCCGGGCGATCGGCCAGGCGCTGACGCGCGTGCCTGAATTTCCCGAATGGCAGGACGGCGCCTTCATGCGGCGGCACACCTTTGCGGCCTTTGGCGATGCGCTTGCCCGCATCCACAATCCGGCCGACCCGATTGACGTCTCCATCGATGGTGCCGCCTGGCGGCGGCTCGCCTATGACGAGTTGCTGGCGGGCCAGGTCTCGCTGGCGCTGGTGCGAGCGAAAGTCCGCAGGCTGTCCGGGCGACCCCTGGTCGGCGACGGCCGCATCGTCGAAAAACTGCGGGCCGCACTGCCCTATTCGCTGACATCAAGCCAGGAGTTTGCGCTGGCCGAAATCAATGCCGACCTCGCCGACCCAGAGCGCATGCTGCGGCTTCTGCAGGGCGATGTCGGTTCCGGCAAGACCGTCGTCGCGCTGCTGGCCATGGCGCGTGCCGTCGAGGCCGGCGGCCAGGCAGCCTTGATGGCACCGACCGAAATCCTGGCGCGCCAGCATCTGGCGACCATCACGCCGCTTGCCGCCAAGGTAGGGCTTCGCATCGCCATCCTCACCGGTCGCGAGAAGGGCCGCGAACGCGCGGATACGCTGGCCGGCCTGGCAACCGGCGAGATCGACATCGTCGTCGGCACCCACGCGCTGTTCCAGGAGACCGTCACCTTCAAAGACCTCGTCTTCTCCGTCATCGACGAGCAGCATCGTTTCGGCGTCCATCAGCGGCTTGCCATCACCGCCAAGGGCGACGCGCCAGACATGCTGGTGATGACGGCCACTCCTATCCCGCGCACCCTGGTGCTGACCGCTTTCGGTGACATGGACGTGTCGAAACTGACGGAAAAACCGGCCGGCCGCCAGCCGATCCGTACCGTTACGCTGCCGCTCGAGCGGCTCGACGAACTGGTCGCCCGCATGGTGGACGCCGTCGCCGGCGGCCAGAAGATCTACTGGATCTGTCCGCTGGTCGAGGAATCCGAAGAGATCAAACTGATGTCGGCCGAAGACCGCTTCGCCTCGCTGAAACCATTGTTCGGCGATCGCATCGGTCTCGTTCACGGCCGCATGAAGGGTGCAGAGAAGGACGAGGCGATGCGCGCCTTCAAGCAGGGCGAGACACGCATCCTGATCGCCACCACCGTCATCGAGGTCGGCGTCGACGTGCCGGACGCCACCGTCATGGTCATCGAGCATGCAGAGCGCTTCGGCCTTGCCCAACTGCACCAGCTTCGCGGCCGGGTCGGACGCGGTGACAAGCCTTCCTCATGCGTGCTGCTCTACAAGGACCCGCTCGGCGAGACCGCAAAACGCCGGCTGTCGGTGATGCGCGAGACCGAGGATGGGTTCCTGATCGCCGAGGAGGACCTGAAGCTGCGCGGCGAAGGCGAATTGCTTGGCACCCGCCAGTCGGGCACGCCGGGCTTCCAGGTGGCTCGCATCGAGGCGCATGCCGACCTTCTGGAGGCCGCCCGCGACGATGCCAGGCTGATCCTGTCACGCGATCCGGAGCTGCAATCGCAGCGTGGTGAGGCGTTGCGCCTGCTGCTTTACTTGTTCGGTCGCGACGAAGCCGTGCGGCTTCTGCGCGCCGGCTGAGCCAGGGCGGCAACCGAAG
>NZ_RZQP01000223.1:0-10167 GCF_003998165.1 Mesorhizobium sp. M7A.F.Ca.US.007.01.2.1
GATACAATTGGCATCGTCCACATGGCAGCCTAAAGTCAAAAACGCCTATCAGTCGCCTCGCCCTGATCGAGGACAACCTGTTGAAGCTCCACACCTAGGCCTCCGTTACCACCCGATCCATCGGAATGTCGTGCGGCTGCGGGTAGATGGTCGCGATGCGCTGCAGCTCGTAGCCGACGCCGATGACCAGTGGCTTGAACGGCATCGCTGCCAGCGTACGGTCGAAGAAACCGCCGCCATAACCCAGGCGGTAGTTCAGGGGGTCGATGCCGACGATCGGCGAGATAACGATGTCCGGCAGCACCGGATCGCCCTCGGCCGGGATCGGGATGTTCCAGACACCTTTCTCCAGCCGGTCGCCTGCTTTGTAGGCGCGGAAGATCAGCGGCTGCCCCTTCTCGATGACGATGGGCAGGGCGGTGCGGCCGCCGCGTTCGTTTATGGACGCCATCCAAGGCCGCAAATCCGGCTCGCCGCGAAACGGCCAGTAGAGACTGACCATGCGGCCGGCGATCTCGCCGATTACCGCGTCGAGGCCATCGGCGATGCGTTGCGACATTACCGTTCGCGCGTCGGCCGAAACAGCAAGACGCGCGGCGATCAGGCGTTCGCGCTCAGCCTTGCGCCAGCGTCTCACATCGGTCCAGTCGCTCGAAGGCGCACGGAATTCCGGATCGAGTTCGTGCATGAAACAGGGCGGCGAAGAATACTGCGCCGGAGCATCGTCGTCACGATCGTTGGCCATGCCTCACCTCATCGCGTGTTCGATGACGCTATACCTCGCGATACGATACAACATGTGCATTCACGACATGCAACGACGAGTCTCGGGCACTGGCCATCTGTTGTTGCATTGCACAAAAATACCTACATGCAGGACAGGCAATCTTGCTATCAAGGTGAACGGAATGAACGAAGCCAGGCATCATGTCGTCGTTGTCGGCGCGGGGTTCGGCGGCCTCGAGTTCACCCGTGCGCTTGCCGGCGCTCCCGTGCGCATCACCATGATCGACAAGCGCAACCATCACCTCTTCCAGCCGCTGCTCTACCAGGTGGCGACGACGGCGCTGGCCACCTCCGAGGTTGCCTGGCCGATCCGCCACCTCCTGCGCAACCGCAAGGATGTGACGACGCTGCTCGCCAATGTCACCGGTGTCGATCGCGCCGGCAAGCGCGTGCTGCTCGATGACGGCAGCGCGGTCGCCTACGACACGCTGCTGCTCGCCACCGGTGCCCGCCACGCCTATTTCGGCCATGACGAATGGGAGCCGTTCGCGCCTGGCCTGAAGACGCTGGAGGACGCCACCACCATTCGGCGGCGAATTCTCCTGGGCTTCGAACAGGCCGAGCGGGAGGCTGATCCCGCCAAGCGCCAGGCGCTGCTGACCATTGCGATCGTCGGTGGCGGGCCGACCGGCGTCGAGCTTGCCGGCACCATCGTCGAGCTGGCGCATGACACGCTGCGCGGCGAGTTCCGCAACATCGACACGCGGCAGACGCGCGTGGTGCTGATCGAGGCCGGCGACCGCATTCTGGCAAATTTCGCACCGAAACTTTCCGACTATGCCAGCAAAGCGCTCGAGCGGCTCGGCGTGACGGTCGAGCTCGGCCGGGCTGTCACGCGCTGCGACGCAGAAGGTGTCGTGTTTGGCGATAAGCAACTGGCCGCCCGAACGATCCTGTGGGCAGCCGGCGTTGCCGCTTCGCCAGCCGCTGAATGGCTGGGAGCGAAGGCGGACCGCGCGGGCAGGGTGCTGGTCGAGCCCGATCTAAGTGTGCGTGGCAGCCCGGAGATCTTCGTCATCGGCGACGCCGCTCATGTGCTGCGGCCAGACGGGCGGCCGGTTCCCGGCGTGGCGCCTTCCGCCAAGCAGGAGGGCCGACATGTTGCGGCTACCATCAAGGCCAGGCTCGGCGGCGACACGACCGCGCGTCCTTTCCACTACAGGCATGCCGGCGATCTGGCGACGATCGGCAAACGCGCCGCCGCCATCGATTTCGGCTGGATCAAGCTCACCGGCTGGCTCGCCTGGTGGCTGTGGGGAGTGGCCCACATCTATTTCCTGATCGGCTTTCGCAACCGGCTTGCTGTTTCGCTGAGCTGGCTGTGGATCTACGCGACGGGGCAACGCAGCGCGCGGCTGATCACCCAGGGCGACGACGACAAGGGCTGATTTCTTCACCGGCACCGTTCATCCGCACGTCATCTGTTGCTGGTCGACTGACCTTCCGATGCACGCAACTTCTTGAATGGACTTGAGCCGATTTCGGCGCGAAGTTCGCTTCGGGGCAGGGCGTGTCACGTTGTCGATGAGGAGAAAACATGTCGCAACTGCTCCATCCCGTCTCCCGCCGCGATTTCCTCGCTGGCACCGCAGCTACAGGGGCGCTGATCGTGCTTCATCCCTTCTCCGCTCGCGCACAGGCCAACCAGGCGCATCTCCGGATCATGGAGACCACCGACATCCATGTGAACGTGCTGCCTTACGATTATTACGCCGACAAAGCGAACGACACGCTGGGCTTGTCGCGCACGGCCTCCCTGATCGACGCCGTGCGCAAGGAAGCCGTGAATTCGATGCTGATCGACAATGGCGACCTGCTGCAGGGCAATCCGATGGGCGACTACATCGCCTATGAGAAGGGCCTGAAGGACGGCGACCTGCATCCGATCATGAAGGGTATGAACCTGCTCGGCTACGAGTGCTCGACGCTGGGCAACCACGAGTTCAACTATGGCCTGTCGTTCCTGGACAAGGTGCTGGCCGGCGCCAATTTTCCCTTCGTCTGCGCCAACCTGATCCGCGGCACGGAGCTTGCCGCGAACCCGCGCGACGACAAGCTCTATCTCAAGCCCTATGTCATCCTCGACAAGAAGATCAAGGACGGTTCGGGCGCCGAGCAGCCGATCAGGATCGGCATCATCGGCTTCGTGCCGCCGCAGGTCATGGTCTGGGATCTCAAGAACCTCGAAGGCAACGTCAAGACGCGCGACATCGTCGAGGCGGCCAAGGCCTGGGTGCCGCAGATGAAGGAGGCGGGCGCCGACATCGTCATTGCGCTGTCGCATTCCGGCATCGACGTGAAGCAGGGCGACATGATGGAGAACGCCTCGTTCTTCGTCGCCGGCGTCGACGGCATCGATGCGGTGTTCACCGGGCACCAGCATCTGGTGTTTCCCGGCAAGAAGGATTTCCAGTCGCTCGATGGTGTCGACACGCAAAAAGGCACGCTGCAGGGCAAACCCGCCGTCATGGGCGGCTTCTGGGGCTCGCATATGGGGCTGATCGACCTGATGCTGGAACGCGACGGGTCGAAATGGAAGGTCGTTTCCGCCACCTCCGAGGCGCGGCCGATCTTCGAACGCGTCGACAATAAGAACAAACCGACTGTCCCGGACGACAAGCGGATCATCGCGGCCCTTGAGCAGGACCACCAGGCAACACTGGCCTATGTGCGCCGCCCCGTTGGCAAGACCTCCGCGCCGCTCTATTCCTATTTCGCGCTGGTCGCCGACGATCCGTCGGTGCAGGTCGTCAGCCAGGCGCAGACCTGGTACCTCAGGGATATTCTGAAGAACACGCAATGGAAGGATGTGCCGCTGCTGTCGGCGGCCGCTCCGTTCAAGGCCGGCGGGCGCAACGGCGCCGACTACTATACCGACGTGCCCGCCGGCGATATCGCCATCAAGAACGTCGCCGACCTCTATCTCTATCCCAACACCGTGCGTGCGGTCGAAATCACCGGTGCGCAGGTCAAGGAATGGCTGGAAATGTCGGCCGGGATCTTCAACCGGATCGAGCCAGGGAAGGCCGACCAGGCCCTCATCAACACCGACTTCCCATCCTACAATTTCGACGTCATCGACGGCGTCACCTATAAAATAGACCTGTCGCAGCCGCCGAAATACGATGCCAAGGGCGGGCTGGCTAACGCTGGCGCCAACCGTATCGTCGACCTGAGTTTCGACGGAAAACCAATTGACCCCAAACAGAAATTCGTCGTCGCAACCAACAATTACCGCGCCGGCGGCGGCGGCAATTTCCCTGACATCAATGCCTCGAAGATCATCTATGAAGCGCCGGACACCAATCGCGACGTCATCGTCCGCTACATCGTCAGCGAAGGTACAATCAACCCGTCCGCGGACGACAACTGGTCGTTCGCGCCGCTGCCTGGAACCAGCGCCGTGTTCGAAACCGGCGCCAAGGCGAAGGATTTCATTGCGCAGGTGAAATCGCTGAAGATCGAGCCGGCAGGCGAGGGCGAGGCAGGTTTCGCGAGATACCGCATCCTGCTTTGAAGGGTGGTTTGGGTCGGCTCAAGTCCGGCCTTATGGCGTGGATTGAGCCGGCTGGGTGAAACGTTCCTTGATGTCAGGCATGACGAGATCCAGCGCATCGGTGGAAATGCCGCCGGAATAACCGTTCGGCAGTTGCTTGATCAGTTCGGGATCGTCCAGCCCTTGCGAAAAGTCGCCGCCGGTGTACGGGCCGAGCAGATAGACGCGGCTGTCGACGCCTTGCATGCGATCGAGAAACCGGTTCGGCCAACCCCACATCCATTTCGCGATGTTGACGGGAATGAGCAAGGTACCTTTTCTGCAGGCATCTGGAACATAGCCGCTCCAGCCAAGCGCGGCATAGCGCAGAATGCATTGCGTCAGCGACGCGCGGCTCAGCGTATGCATGTCCGGCAGTGCTGCCTTGACTGCGGCAATCGGCTTGTCGCCGCCATAGACCGAGAGATAGAAGCGCTCGTTCGGCGATAGCATGGCAAGCCGTGCGGCCAGCTTTTCGCCTTCGCCCGGATCGTTGCTCTTGACGTTGATGTTGAAGCGGCGGGCCGGGAAGTGCGCCAGAACCTCATCCAGCGACGGCATCATGCCGATACCCTTGCCGCGAAACGGAAAGGTCTTGCCGCTATCCGCCGTATAGCCATAGCCGACATCGAGGGTCTTCAACTCGGCCATGGAATGGTTGCGTGTTTCTCCCTTGCCTTCCGTGCGGCAATCCAGCGTCCAGTCGTGGAAGACGGCGAAATTGCCGTCTGTCGTCGGGTGAACATCCAGTTCGAGCGCGTCAGCGCCCAGCGCGAAGGCGGCTTCCATCGAGGGGATCGTGTTTTCGAGGTAGGCATGGCGCGGCGGCAACATGCGACTGGCCGTGCACGTCTCACCCGTCATGCCTTCCCGTGCGTAGTCCTGGGCAAGGCCGCGATGGGCAAGCACTTCCGGCTTGCCGGCGGGGCGGCTCGACAACAGCGAGGTGTTGTTGAGCCAGATGCCCGCCGCGGCGACAACAATGATGCCGAAGAAGATCGTCCGTTTGCGCATCAAGTGATTTCCGATTCGTCCGTCCTGCGCGGCATCCTGCTTTGCGATCGGACTTTTTGACGGCGACCGGGCGGCGATATCGAGATCATCCTCGATATCGCCTGGTCGGCGGCAATGAAATCGAAGAACGTGTCGACTTACGCCTTGTAGACCACCTGGCGCACGTCGATGTAGCTGGCGCGGAATCCGGCCTCGCAATAGTGCAGGTAGAACTCCCAGAGCTTCTTGAAGCGGTCGTCGAAGCCGAGCGGGACGATCTTTTCCCATGACGCCCAGAACCGGTGGCGCCATTCGGCAAGCGTGCGCGCATAGTCATCCGGAAACACGCGCTCGCGCAGATGGGCAAGGCCATGATCCTTGCCCAGTGTCTTCAGGATCGACGGTGTCGGCAGCATGCCACCCGGGAAAACATAGCGCTGGATGAAATCCGGCCTTGCGCGATATGTGTCGTAGGCGGCTTCGTTGATGGTGATGATCTGCAGGCCGGCGGTGCCGCCGGGTCTCAGGCAAGCCTTCATCTTGCCGAAAAACACCGGCCAGTATTTCTCGCCGACCGCCTCGAACATCTCGATCGAGGCGATGCGGTCATAGGTGCCGGTTTCGTCGCGATAGTCCTGCAGCTTGATGTCGACCTTGTCGGCAAGGCCAGCCTTGGCGATGCGAGCCGTTGCAAAATCGTGCTGCTCGCGGCTGATCGTCAACCCGGTGACGCGGCAGCCGATCTCGCGCGCGGCGAATTCGGCGAAGCCACCCCAGCCACAGCCGATTTCCAGCACATGGTCCTTCGGGCCGATCCCTGTGTCTTTCGCCAGCGCGCGATATTTGGCGGCCTGGGCGCTTTCCAGGTCGTTGGCGCCGGTCGTGTAGAGCGCCGAGGAATAGGTCATGCTCGGATCGAGCCATTGCTTGTAAAAGGCGTTGCCGAGGTCGTAATGCGCCGAGATATTGCGCTTCGAACCGGTGCGGGTGTTCTGGTTGAACCAGTGGCGGATGCGCTGGACGGTGTTGATCAGCCAACTGGTGCCGCCCGCGATACGCTCGCCAATGACCGAATTGACCACGAATAGCTCCAGGAAGCTGGTCACATCAGGGCTTTCCCAATCGCCGTCCATGTAGGATTCGGCTACGCCGATCGTGCCGCCGGAAAAGGCGCGGCCGGGCAAGCGCCAATTCTTCAGCACCAGTTCGGCATCTGGGCCAGGTCCCTTGCCGCCGACGAGGACGGCGCGGCCGTCCGGCAGCCTCACCTTGAGTGAACCGCGCGGCAGGTTCATCGCCGCCGACAGCACCATGCGCGCTTTCGCCGGCAGACCTTTGACGATCTCGGCGAAATTGAACTCATCGAGCCTGACCGCGTCGCTCAATGCTGCGCCAAATAGTTCCTTTTGTGCCATCTCGTGCCCCCTGGATTTCCGCGGTGTCGGGGCAGATTGCCGAGCCACGGTTCTCTTGGATCATTCGCCAGCTTCGAACGCCGTTGCCGGTCCCGGGCGCTGACCGGCTCAGTGACGGGCGGGCTCGAATGAAACACGCGCTCTTTTACCAGAGCTTTAGCGCTTCCCAGTGAATCCCTGCGGCGATCTTCCACGTCATGCGGCGAAACTTCAAGAGGCAGGCCGCAAGCGGGGCTGTGCCACGCGGAATGCTTGCGCCAGCGAGAATCCGCTTTTTTGCACAGCAAAGGCCGAGCGCGCAAAAAACGCCTATGGTCGCAGAATTGCTCGTGCGATAGATCTAGCCATGCGTTATGTAATCGTCATTGCCGCCATCGCGTTTTTCCTGATCTGGGATGGCATGTACAATCAGGGCCGCTATCTCGACACAACAGTGAGAGAGCTTAGCCATGTTGTGCGATATGTTACCGGCAGAGCTTAACTCCAGTGGCGGCAGCCGCGACATCCTAGTCGATTGACGCCAACGTCCTGCCGTCACAAAAGACCCCAGCATTTTGATCGAGGAGGCGGGGTTGATCCGGCATATCGTTTTCTTCAGCGCGCGGCGAAAAGAGGATGTCGAGGCTGTGCGCACCGGCTTGCTGGCGCTCGGCAACATTCCTCATTCCAGCCTGTTCGAGGTCACGCTCAACACCAAGGTGGATCCGCTGTCGGACGAGGTCGACGTGGTCGTCTACGCGGAGTTCGCCGATGACGCCGCGCTGGCCGCCTACAAGGCGCACCCGCTCTATGCGCAGACCACCAGCAAGGTCAAACCGATGCGCGAACTGCGCTATTCCGCCGATGTCGTTGCCGGAAGCTGATCGAGGCTTTGTCCCAACTGGTGCCTTTTTCGACGTCCGGTGAACTGGCGGGGGCGAAATGGCCGGGATTGCGATCAAGTCTTGAACCGATTTGCGGAATGATGCACATCGCGGCTGCATGACCCGAACCATCACTGGCACTCATCCGCTCGATCACCTGGTGCTGCCAACGCAGAGCCTTGAGGTGGCGCGAGCCCGGCTCGCCGCGCTTGGCTTCGTCGTGGCCCCGACCGGCATCCATCCCTTCGGAACGGAAAACTGCTGTGTTTTCCTGGCCGACGGCACGTATCTCGAACCGCTGGCGGTCGGCGACGAGCAGGTGGCGGCAAAGGCTATCGCGGACGGCAATGTCTTCGTCACGCGTGATCGCGCCTATCGCGACAGCAACGGCGACGAGGGGTTTTCCGCCATTGTTCTAGGTACGGGCAATGCCGATGCCGACCATGCACGCTATGTCGATGCCGGCATCTCGGCTGGAGACATGCTGGGTTTTTCGCGCGCTTTCACCGACCCGGCCGGCAAGAGCGACATCGCATCGTTCAAGCTCGCTTTCGCGGCCGGAGCCGAAGCCACGGACGCCTTCCTGTTTGCCTGCGAGCGGGTCAACGCGCCTGATGTCGACCGCGCGGCTTTGCAGGCCCACGCCAACGGCGCGACCGGAATTGTCGAGATCTTGGCGGTCAGCGATGCGCCTGGAAAGCAGCATGAGTTGATTTCTGTCACGGTGGACAATCCGGCCGCCGAAAGGCAGGGCGGCATGTTTTCCCTGCCGAATGCAGATTTGAGCGTACTTGACCGCGCGGCTTTCACCGCGCGCTTTGGCCTGCCGGCCGGCGCGCCGACAGATCTACGCTTCGCAGCGGTGGTCTTTTCGGTTCGGAACGCCGATGTGACATCGAGGCTGCTTGCGGCCAATTCCATCCAACACGATATGGCGGGCAATGATATTGTCGTGCAGCCTGCACCCGGACAGGGCGCGGCTTTCATCTTCCGGGAGACCAAATGAACAAGCCCGTCGCGCCCAATTCAGCGGTAATTGTCGGCAATGTCGTCTTCGACAACAAGGCGGCTCTGTCGCTGATCGCCGGCCCGTGCCAGTTCGAGTCGCGTCAGCACGCTTTCGACATGGCCGGCGCGCTGAAGGAACTGACCGGCAGGCTCGGAATAGGCCTCGTCTACAAGACCAGCTACGACAAGGCCAACCGCACCTCGCTGTCGGCGACGCGCGGCGCCGGCATGGACGCGGCACTTCCCGTCTTCGACGAACTGCGCAAGGAATTTTCGCTCCCGGTGCTGACCGATGTCCACACCGAGGAGCAGTGCGCCATCGTGGCGCCGCATGTCGATGTCCTGCAGATTCCGGCTTTCCTGTCGCGCCAGACCGACATGCTGGTCGCCGCGGCGAAAACCGGCAAGGTCATCAACGTGAAGAAGGGACAGTTCCTTGCCCCCTGGGACATGAAGAACGTCGTCGCCAAGATCACCGGATCCGGCAATGCCAATGTGCTGACCACCGAGCGCGGTGCTTCTTTCGGCTACAACACGCTGGTCTCCGACATGCGCGCTTTGCCTGTCATGGCAGAGATCGGCGCGCCGGTGATCTTCGATGCGACCCATTCGGTGCAGCAGCCGGGCGGGCAGGGCGGTTCCTCGGGCGGTGAACGTCGTTTTGTCGAGACGCTGGCGCGCGCGGCCGTCGCTGTCGGCGTTGCCGGCGTCTTCATCGAGACCCATCAGGATCCTGACAACTCGACCTCTTCCGACGGCCCCAACATGCTGCCGTTGAAGGACATGCCCGCTCTACTCGAGCGGCTGATGGCATTCGACCGCATCGCCAAGGGTCTCTAGGCCGGACATATCCTCTGTCGACCGCCGATGCTTGTGGACGGCGCAAGCCGCCTGTACGCTCTACCGGCAAATGAGCGTTTTGGCAGGAGGAAGCCATGTCTGTCGCCCGCGTCACCGAAATCACATCGTCGTCGAAGAAGAGCTTTCAGGACGCCATCGAACAGGGAATTGCGCGCGCATCCAAAACGCTGAAGAACGTCGAGGGCGCCTGGATCCAGGACCAGAAGATCGTCGTCCAGGACGGCAAGATTGTTGCTTATCGCGTCAACATGAAGGTTACCTTCATCCTCGCGGAGTGATCGGTCGACGCCGAAAAAGTCGGGAACCTTCGCCCGCGCCCCTCATTGTCCAAGTATGGTTCGAAACCACAATGAGGAGCACAATCATGGCAACCCAGACTGGCCACACCCAAGCCATCGCCGCTTCGCGGGTCATCGGCACATCGGTCTACAACACCGAAGGCACAAGCATCGGCAGCATAGAGGATGTGATGCTCGACAAGATGACGAACGGGATCATGTTCGCGGTCATCGGTTTTGGCGGCTTCCTTGGCATCGGCGAGAAATATCACGCCATTCCGTGGGCAAGCCTCGACTATGATGAGGACAAGGGCGGTTATGTCGTACCGTTTTCCAAGGAACAACTCATGGCGGCACCGGCCTATTCGATCAACGAACTGACCGGTGCCGATGGCGAGGCGGCGCGCGACGAATCCTACAATTATTAC
>NZ_RZQP01000224.1:0-10145 GCF_003998165.1 Mesorhizobium sp. M7A.F.Ca.US.007.01.2.1
CCAGTGCGAACTGGGCGAAATAGGCCATCGGCGACAACGCCAGTCCGATGTCCCTCACCCGAGCGCCTGCAGCCATCAAACCGGACACCAGCGCCAGCTTGATGCCAAGCGAATAGGAGCGGAAATCGTGCCCGGTGACGATATCGGGACCGGCACCGACACGGCGGATCAGCGTGCCAAGCCCCATTCCGAGCGCCTGGACGCCAATCAGATTGAGCTCCGGCAGTTGCGCGGAGCCGGGATGGCCAAACCACCAGCGCGCATCATATTCTCGAAAGCCGGATGGCTTGATCAGCGCTTCGGTTTCGAACTCGAAACTGTTGGGCCGGGCGTCGCCAACGATGCTGAAGGACAAGACTGGAAAACTCCGAGTGGCGGAAATTACGAGTTGTCGAGGACTGCGGCTTAGCACAGAAGGCTTTAAGCCACGTTTATCCCAGGAGGGAATCCGAGCCTTTCGGGCTATGCTCGACGAAAGCCGATGAAATGCGACAGAAGTGCTGCCATGCCGCTTGCAGGAACGAAGTGTGGCGGCTATAAGCCCGCGGTCTGGTCACGGAGTGTAGCGCAGCCTGGTAGCGCACCTCGTTCGGGACGAGGGGGTCGCAGGTTCAAATCCTGCCACTCCGACCAGAAAAAACAAAGAGTTAGCGCATCCCGACTTCGGCGCTCCACCTGCCCCTCAAGCGAGATTACTCGCGTCTCCCCGCCGGCCGACAGCGATGCCTGTTGCACTGGACAGCAACCAGACGGTCTCAACCGGCCGCCTGATGCCTTCGTGCGTGCGCTCGCGGACAGATTCCGGAAAACATCTCAACTGGTACGCGCGTCCGGCTAGCGGAGGCCAAAAAAGCTCAAGATCGCTATCACGATGACCACAGCTCCAACGAGCCAAATGATATTGTTCATGATCTCTCTCCTGTTGCCTGGGGGAAGCCCGCGCCTCTTGCGGAGAACGCGGGCCGACCAGTCTTTGCCGACTGATCCGCAGCAGACACCAAATCGTGATCCCGGCTGCGAGAAATAAAACCATCAGGCACGTCTAATGTTCCGTCGTTGACGAGATCCGGCGATGACCAGTGAACGTTCGGGCCGATGCCGGACCACCGGAACCAAAGTGATCAGGGGCAGTTAATCCAATGAAGGGCTAATTAAGAAAATGGAGAAATTGCAATGAAAACAATGATCATGTGCGCGTTGGCGATTTCCATTGGACTGCCCGTCGTGGCTTCGGCAGCCGAAGCCGATGTGGTTGTTAGAACCCATCATCGACATCACGGCAGCGTCAAGATCATCAACGAAGACGGTCAGCGCTTGCACCACCGCCGCCATGGTACTGTGGCGTTCTACGACCATGGGCGCCGGCATCATCACCGCGATACCGTTGTCGTGACAGGTTCCGTCTCCACCCATCGCCACCACCATCGGCACCATCCCGTGGTGATCGAGAACGACGGGTACTGACCACAGATCTCCGGCCCGATTCTTGAAGGAATCGGGCCACGAGAGGCCCTTTGATCATGCTTTTGGCAGCACCGTCGGCAAGACAATTGCCCCTAGCCAGACTTAGGTCTGACCCCTGCCCGACCGAAGTCCAGGTTGGAAACGCATGCGCTTGCCCCAAATTCGGGGTGGCGGGCAAAAATGATCGATGAAACCAAGAGCAGCAGCATGTCGAACCGTGAGACCAAACGATCCGATGCCCTGAGCACGCGAGTAACAGAGATCAAGGCCAGGATGCAGCAAGCCCAGATTACCGAAGACGAGATGAAGACCTTCCAGAAGGTCGCGGCCATCATGGAGGGCGGCGAGGGCCGAATCGAGGTTGACGACCTGATTGCCGCGTCATTCCTCACCGACACGCTGCTGAACAGCCCGAAGCGTTAAGCGACCATGCCGACGATTAGCAGACTTTTTGATTCCCACGCCGATGCGACGCGGGTCGCTAGCGACCTGGTGGCGGCCGGAATTCCTCGCGTACAGATCGCGATCATCGGGCCTTACAATGACGAGACAGGATCTGTTTGGGTTTCCGCTTTGGGGTCGGTACTGGGCGCTGCCGCCGGCGGGTTGGCATGTCTGAGCGCCGTTGCGGCAGTTGGCATCAATCCTGTTGCTGCGAGCGTATTGCCAACAGCGGTGGCTGGCGCGGTCTGTGGCGGCGTTGCCGGCGGTCTGTTTGGAACATTCGCCAAAGCCGCCATAAAGGCGGATGATCAGGACGTGGCCGAGGGCGTCGTCCTGGTGACGGCGCATGTCGATGAAAATGACGCCGAGATCGCTCAGACAGTGCTCGGCGGTCCCCCGTCGACGTTGGTGGCCGAAGCAGCTTAGGAAAGCCGCCTCGACGTCGCCGGAACCGGCACTCTCCGTTTGCCAGCGATTGAACTCCACACCCGGCAAATAGCAATTCAGACTGGGGATGTTCCTGCTGTCGACCGCATGGCCGAGCCCTGTGGCAGGTTCTTTCGCGGCCGCATATTTTGACGAAAAGGCCCGTCGGCTCTAGGGTCGATTGACCTGATGGAATGAGTGAAACGGCGGGCCGAGTGCGACATGAATTTGAATTCAACCACAGCCCCGCCCTTGATTCTTGTGATGACGCTGGTTCTCGTCGCTGGCTGTTCATCGCTCGGCAGAACCGTCGATCCAGCGAAATACGATTCAATGACGTGCACCGACCTCAACAGCGCGATGGGAGACGTCGCCCGTGACATCTCGCAAACGGCAATCACGCGCGGCAAGGTCACCAACACCAATGTTCCACGCTGGCTGCTCGGCGGCTCACGCGTGAAGACCGCGGTAGCCAACCGTCAAACAGCCAGGATCGACCGGCTTAAGCAGCAACAGGATGCCATTGCGGCCGTGCGAGCGCGCAAGTGCCAGAGGTCCGCGAATTGAGCGGACAGCCAACGCCTCGGTGCAGAGCCCGGTTCAGGCGCTCAGGCGAAATCGCGTCACGTCGATCGCGGCGGCCATCAGCGTCTGTGTGTAGGCGTGCTGCGGATTGCTGAAGATCGCCTCGGTCGGCCCTTCCTCGACGATCTTGCCCTGTTTCATGACGATGATGTAGTCGGCCATGGCGCGCACGACCGACAGATCGTGGCTGATGAAGAGATAGGACAATTCGTGGTCCGCCTGCAGCTTGCGCAGCAGTTCGACGATCTGTTTCTGCACAGAGCGATCGAGCGCCGAAGTCGGCTCATCCAACACCACCAGCCTGGGCTTCAGGATCATGGCGCGGGCAATGGCGATGCGCTGCCGCTGACCGCCGGAGAATTCGTGCGGGTAGCGGTTGCGGGCGTTGGGGTCGAGGCCGACCTCGCGCAATGCCTCGACCGCGCGTTGATCACGCTGCTTGCCCGAAAGGTCAGGCTCATGCACCAGAAGTCCTTCGGTGATGACCTGGCCGACAGTCATGCGCGGCGACAACGAGCCGAACGGGTCCTGGAAGACGAGCTGCATCTGGCGCCGCAGCGGCCGCATCGCCTGCCTGTCGGCTTGGGAAATGTCGCGATCGCCGAAACGGATGAGCCCGTCACTCGGCAACAGCCGCAGCAAGGCGCGGCCAAGCGTCGACTTGCCCGAGCCGGATTCACCAACGATGCCGATGGTCTGGTTGCGCTGCAGCCGGATCGAGATGTGATCGACTGCACGCAGCATCAGCGGTTCGCCAGCAAGAAACCCGCCGCCGATCCTGAACGTCACTTCGACATTCCTGCCTTCGAGCAGCACTGGGGCGTTGGCGGGCGGCGGCGCCTTGCTGCCGGTCGGCTCGGCCGCCAGCAGCATTTTCGTGTAGGCATGCTGTGGGTTGACGAAGATGGCCTCCGCCTCCCCCTCCTCGACAACCTCGCCCTGGCGCATGACATAGACCCGATCGGCAAAGCGGCGGACGATGCCAAGATCGTGGGTGATGAAGACGATCGCCATGCCGAGCTTGCGCTGCAATTCGGCCAGAAGCATCAGGATCTGCGCCTGTATGGTCACATCGAGCGCCGTCGTCGGCTCGTCGGCGATCAATATGTCAGGGTCGTTGGCGAGCGCCATCGCGATCATCACACGCTGGCGCTGGCCACCCGACATTTCGTGCGGATAGGATTTCATCCGCCGCTCGGGATCGGGAATATGCACCAGCCGCAGCAGTTTGAGCGCTTCTTCACGCGCCTCGGCGACATTCAGGCCCCGATGACGGCGGATCGGTTCGATCAACTGGTTGCCGATCGAATAGAGCGGATCGAGCGAAGTCATCGGCTCCTGGAAGATCATGCTGATCTTGCGGCCACGGACCTTGTTGAGCTCGGATTTGCTGAGCGTTAGAAGATTGCGGCCACGATAGTCGACGCTGCCTGTCGCTTCGCCATTCGACGCCAGCAGGCTCATCGCCGCCATCATCGTCTGGCTTTTGCCGGAGCCGGATTCGCCGACCACGGCAACGGTCTCGCCCGATTTGACATGGATGTTTATGCCCTTGACCGCCTCGACGGCGCCGTCGAGCGTGCGGAAGCGGACACGCAAATCCTTGACGCTGAGGATCGTTTCGGAAGCAGCCATCTCAGCGGTCCCCCTCTTTATCGATCCGCATCTTAGCGATCCCCATCTTAGCGATCCCTCGGGTCGAGTGCGTCGCGCAGGCCGTCGCCGACGAAGTTCAGCGCAAACAGCGTCGAGACGAGGAAGAAGGCGGGGAACAGGAGCAGCCAGTTGGCGGTGCCGATGTTCTTGGCGCCGACCGAGATCAGAACGCCCCAGCTGGTCATCGGCTCCTGCACGCCGAGGCCGAGAAACGATAGGAAGCTTTCCAGGATGATCACCTGCGGCACCAGCAGCGTCATGTAGATGACCACCGGGCCGAGCAGGTTGGGGATGACGTGGCGCAGCAGGATGCCGCGCTGGCCGATGCCCATGGCTTCCGCCGCCTGGACATATTCCTGGCGGCGGATCGACAGTGCCTGGCCACGCACGATGCGCGCCATGTCGAGCCACAGCACGGCGCCGACGGCCAGGAACATCAGCACGAAGTTGCGGCCGAAGAACACCACCAGCATGATGACGAAGAAGATGAAGGGCAAGGAATAGAGCACGTCGACGATGCGCATCATCACCTCGTCGACCTTGCCTCCGGCAAAACCGGCAGCGGCCCCGTAGACCACGCCGATGACCACCGCCACGACGCCCGCGAGCAGGCCGATGGCCAGCGATATACGCCCGGCCATCAGCGTGCGCGACAACAGGTCCCGTCCGGTGTTGTCGGTGCCGAACAGGAAATATTGCTGCTTGATCGAGGCGCTCATCGTCACTTCGAGACCGTCCGGCGACTTGCTCTCGATCTTGGTGTCGTCAAAGGCATCGGATCGGTCAAGATAGCGGATGTTGCGATCGTCGATCGGCCTGGTCGACTTGACGGTGACGAAGACCTGGTTGCCTTCCTGCCGCCATTCCTTGATGTCGACCCGCATGCGCTTGATCGCTTCGGTGAGCGCCGTCTCGATCATGTCGGCCTTCGGATAGGCTGACAGGCTTGGCGGCATGCGCACATAGTCGGCATAAATGGTGGTGTATTGATGCGGCACGAACCACGGCCCGAACACGCTGACAACCCCGATCAGGGCAAGGTAATACAGGCTGAACATGGCGGCGCGATTGGCCTTGAGCCGCGCCCAGGCATCCCCCCAGAGCGAACGGCCGATGACGGTGGGGGCGACTGTGGCCGCGATGTCAGTCATAGCGCACCCTCGGATCGACGACCGCGTACATGACGTCGACGATCAGGTTGAAGACAATGGTAAAGATGGCGATCACCACCACCGTTCCCATCACCAGCGTGTAGTCACGATTGAGCGCGGCATCGACGAAATAGCGGCCGACGCCTGGGATGGAGAAGATCGTCTCGACGATGACCGAGCCGGTCAGCAGTGCCGCCGCCGCCGGACCGGTGAAGGAGACGATCGGCAGGATGGCGCCGCGCAAAGCATGCTTGACCACCACCGACCAGTCGGACAGGCCCAGCGCGCGCGCCGTGCGGATGTGGTGGGACCGCAAGGATTCGATCATCGAGCCACGCATCAGCCGGGCGACGATGGCGATCTGCGGCAGGGCGAGCGTCAGCACCGGACCGACCTTGTTGATGAAAGCGCCATCGCCCCACCCACCGATCGGCAGCAGCCTCCAGGTCAGCCCGAACAGGAGTTGGATCACCGGCGCGATGACGAAGGTTGGGATGGTGCTGCCGGCCGTCGCCAGCGCGATCACCGTATAGTCGCCAAGCTTGTTCTGATTGAGCGCCGCAATGGTGCCGAGCACGGAACCGAGCAGCAGCGCCAGGACAAGCGCCGAGGCGCCGAGCTGGACCGAAATCGGCAGCCCCTTGGCGAACAGTTCCGAGACGGTGAAATCCGGCATGTTGTAGCTCGGACCGAAATTGCCGCGCAACAGATTGCCGAGGTAGTGGACGAATTGCAGCCAGAGCGGGTCGTTGAGGCCGAACTGGGCTTCGAGATTGGCCCTGATCTCGGGACTGAGCCCCCGCTCCTGGTTGAATGGACCGCCCGGCGCGACGCGCATCAGGAAAAACGCCATTGTCACGATGACGAACAGCGTTGGAATGGCGGTCAGAAGCCGCCGTAATACGTATCGCAGCATCGGTGCCCCGCTTGATCCAGAGCCGCGCGCGTCCAGTTGGACGGCCGCGCTCCAGCTTTCAAATCTTCGCACCGACATTTGCCGAAATCGAATTCCGGTACCCGGGCCGATGCGATGGCAAACCATCGCCACCGCGCCTGGAGGGCGCGGTGGCTTGGCCAGGGTTAGTCCTTGCTGACGAAGCGCGACGGATGCACGTCCATCACGTTGTCGACGAAGCCATGCAGCTTCGAGGAGACGATATCGTGGTAGCTGTAATAGAGGAGCGGTATCTGGCCGACGTCGTCGACCAGGATGCGTTCGGCGTCGGCCAGTTCCTTCATGCGCTGTTCGGGGTTGCCGCCGGCGGCGGCCGCCTTGTCCATGGCCGCTTCATAGGCCGGGCTGTTGTAGTCCGAATAATTGTTGCCGCTGGCTTTGCGCGAGATGCCGAGGAAGGTTTCCGGATCCTTGTAATCGGCGATCCAGGCGGCACGTGCCAGATCATAGTTGCCCTTCTGCTCGAGGAAGGAGTAGTGGGTCTTGGTGTCGGTGTTGAGCAGCGTGACGTCGACGCCAAGCGGCTTCAGCTGTTCCTGGATCGCCACCGCAGTGTTCTTGTGGTTTTCCGACGTGTTATAGCGGATTTCCATCTTCAGCGGCTTTTCGGGCGTATAGCCGAGTTTCTCGAGGATCTTCTTGGCCGCATCCTCGCGGTCGATCTGCGGCATGTCCGCATATTTGGCCATTGCCGGCGTGTAGCCTTCGATGCCGGGAGGCACCATCGAATAGCCGGGCAGCATCGAGTTCTGCCAGACTTTTTCGGCGAGGAAGTCGCGGTCGATCGCCATCGAGATGGCATTGCGCAGCTCTACATTATCCCACGGCGCCTTGTCGGTCTTGATCGCATAATAATAGGTGCCGAGATACGGTCCAACGTGGATCTGGTCGCCAAACTTGGTCTTGAGATCGGCGAGCTGTTCAGTCGGAAGGTCGTCGTAGCTGTCCAGTTCGCCTGCCTCGAAGCGCTTCATCGCCGAAGAGCGGTCCTCGGTCGGGATGTAGTTGACGACGTCGAACTTGACGGTCGCCGCATCCCAGAATTTCGGGTTCTTGACCAGCTTCATATGATCGTTGGGAACCCATTCGGCCAGCGTATAGGCGCCGTTCGAAACGAGATTGCCGGGCTTGATCCAATCGGCGCCGAGCTTTTCGATGGAGGCCTTGCTCACCGGATAGGTCGCCTGGTGGGTCAGCATCTCCAGGAAGTAGGGCGTCGGCGCCTTCAGCGTGACCTCCAGGGTATTTGCGTCAATCGCCTTGACGCCCATGTCCTCAGGCTTGCCCTTCTTGGTGTTGACGTCCTCCGCACCCTTTACCGGATACAGCATCGAGGCATATTCGGCGCCGGTCGCCGGATCCTCCAGCCGGTGGAAGGCATAGACGAAATCGTCCGCCGTAACCGGGCTGCCATCCGACCACATGCCGTCCTTGCGCAGCTTGAACGTATAGACGGTTCCGTCGTCCGAAACCGTCCAGCTCTCGGCGGCACCAGGAATGAGATTGGCCTTCTGGTCCTGCATGACCAAGCCCTGGAACAGGTCGCGCAGGACATTGGCTTCGTAAACCGTCGAGGTCTTGTGCGGATCGACCGACTCCGATTCAGCGGCGGTGCCCCTGTTATAGACGGTCTCGGCAAAGGCCTGCGTGTAGAACGTCCCGGCGGCCAGCGTCATCGTCGTGGCGAACACAGTCGCCTTCAGCATGTTTTTCAGCATGAAGTTCTCCCTGTCGGCGCTGCCGTTGGCGCGCCTATTAAGTGTTGACGCCCTGGAGCCGATATCTGACCCCTTTGAGCGCGCCGCTGGTTCCCGTCCTGCGGCTCGTGCCCAGACACTAACGCGGAGAATTTTTATTTCAACAGACTCTCTGGGTCACCCAAAGTAAGGCGGACGAAAGCTATGGTGTGGCCGCTGAAACACCAGCCGAAACCAAAAGCTTGACTTGGTTTCTTCACCTCGACGCTATTTTTCACCGCGAATCGGGAGCCATGCCAGTTTGCCGGAATGTCTTAATGCGTTCTTAAGCAACCTGAGGTTACATTACGAATACCTTCTATACGGTTCGAGCTTCAGACGCGCGGCGGCTATGAGTAACGGAGCAAGTAAATTGCCCAAAATCCGTCAACTAATGCGGAAATTTCAAGAAGAGCGCGGTACCTCTGCGGTTGAGTTTGCCTTACTTTCACCGATTTTCATTCTTCTTCTACTCGGGATGGTTGCATACGGTATATACTTCGGCGCCGCCAACTCGATCCAGCAGATCGCAGCGGATGCCGCCCGCACGGCAATTGCCGGGTTGAACCAGACCGAACGTCAAACGCTCGTAGCCAGCTTCGTCACCAACAATGCCGGCGGATATCCCTTCGTGGATGTCAGCAAGTTGACCTACCAGGCCAACGACAGCACGGCCGATGGAAGCCAGTTCGTGGTGTCCATCCAATACGACGCCCGCAACCTGCCGATCTGGAACCTTTTCCCGGGCATAGCCATGCCCGGGACCACGATCAGGCGCCAGTCAACGATCAGGGTCGGGGGCATTTGAATGCTGCTGCATGCGTGCAATGGGATCGGTCGGCTTGCCCGGTTGATGCTGAGTGACAGGAAAGCGAACTTCACCGTCATGGCGGCATTGAGCGCGCCGGTGGCGCTGGCGCTGGCCGCAGTGGCCATCGACGAAGCCTCGATCTACACCGAGCGCCGCGAAGCGCAGGCAATGGTGGATCTGGCGGCGATCACCGCCGCCTCGAACATGACCAATGTCAATACAGCGGTCGTTACCACGCTGACCGACAACGGCATGCCAGGGGTTGTCGTTCAAAGCTCGGGACAGACGATCGAGCCGGCGGTCGGCAAAACCGTCGTGACGGTCACGCCCGGGCGATATGTGGCATCCGGGGCCAATGTGGGCCAGCGTTTCCAGGCCAGCATAACCCCCTACAATGCCGTCCGTGTCACCCTGAAGAAGATCCCCGCCCGCTATTTCGCGAGTTCGCTGATCCCCACTCCCGTCATCGGCACCCAAGCCACCGCCAGCATGACGCCACAGGCGACATTCTCGGTCGGATCGAGGCTCGCCAGCCTCGATGGCGGTATCCTCAACGCGCTTCTCGGCGGGCTTCTCGGCAGCAACATCTCGCTCAGCGTCATGGACTACAACGCGCTGATCTCCGCGGATGTGAGCGTGCTCTCCTTCGTGGACGGTCTTGCCACACAGCTGAACCTGACCGGCGTGTCGTATTCGGATGTGCTGGCATCGAAGGCGACCGTCGGCCAGATCGCCACGGCCATGGCCAATGTGCCCGGGCTTGGCAACACGGCCAAGGCCGCCCTGCAGACGATCGCGTCCAAGTCGACCAGTACGGTCCAGATCCCGCTCAGTCATCTGGTCGATCTCGGCTCCGTCGGCAAGTTGGGCCTCGGCCAAAGGCCCGCCGGCCTCGGCGTCGACGCCAGCGCCTTGGG
>NZ_RZQP01000225.1:0-10134 GCF_003998165.1 Mesorhizobium sp. M7A.F.Ca.US.007.01.2.1
CCCGCAGATCGGATTTCAGCCGCCTCTCGCCGGTGCCGAGACCCGTGGTGCCATCATCGCCGGTGCGGGTGTAGATCTTGTTGAGCTTGACCATTTCGCCTCCCCGGCCGCCGGCATCCTCACTTGCGGGTGAAATACACCGCCAGCAGGATCAGCACCAGCGCCACGGCCTGCAGCATGACTCGCGCCTGCATCAGCTTGTTCGAGGTGACGCCGGAGCCGCCGCGCATCATGTTGATGAGGCCGCGAACAAGCACGACCGCAACGGCGACCATGACCAGAATGGCGAGAATGTTGAAGACGGTTGCCATTGCTTCGTTCCAGTTGGTTGGCGTTCAGGCGCGTTTGGCCATCAGGCGGTAAAGCATCGATGCCGGCAGGATGCGTCTGAGCACCGCGCCGATCCTGGCGGGCACTGTTACCACATAGTGCGGGCGTGGGCGCCGCGACAGAAGTGCATGGCGCAGCGCCGCATGAACCACTTCCGGCCCTGGCTTCAAGGCCGATTGGCTGCCGCCGGCCCGCAGTCGCTCGAGTTGCGCCGCATAGTCCACGCGGTGCACGGAATTCTCGTGGTCGATGTTGCTGAGAAACCAAATGAGGCCATTGCTGGCGATCTTCGACTTCACCGGCCCCGGCTCGATCAGCGAAACGTGGACGCCGCTGCCGGCCAGTTCCTGGCGCTGGCAGAGCATCAAGGCCTCCAGTGCGTGCTTCGACGCCGAATAGGCGCCGCGAAAGCGCACCGGCACGAGGCCAAGGATCGAGGAGCAGTGGACGATGCGGCCCTGACCCTGGCGGCGCATCACCGGCACCAGCCGGCGGGTCAAATCATGCCAGCCGAAGAAATTCGCCTCGAACTGCTGCTTGAGCGCGGCAACGGGCAGATCCTCGACGGCGCCCGGCTGCGCATACGCGCCGTTGTTGAACAGGGCGTCGAGCCGGCCGCCGGTGCGGTCGAGCACCGCCGTCACCAGCGCGGCGATGGAGTCCGGCTCGCAATAATCGAGATAGAAGGCCTCGATGCCGTCGGCTTCGAGCGCGGCGATGTCCTGTGGCTTGCGCGCCGTTGCGAACACCCGCCAGCCTTCCGCCTTCAACGCGCGGGCGCAGTACGCGCCTATTCCCGAAGACGCACCGGTGATGATAATCGAGCGCAACTTCTGCGCCGGACCGTTCGTGGTTTCGCCAAGGGTTGCCATTTGCCGCAATCCCTTCCCATATTCCCGGCGTGGAGACAATTGGAGGGCGCGGTTCTTGTTGCGGAAGATCGTAGCCCTCAAGCGGGTCCTCTACGACGCACTTGGCCATTTCAACACCGATGACGGCTGGGCGATGGCCAGCCATCTGGCGATCACCTCGCTGATGGCGCTGTTCCCGTTCCTGATCTTCGCGACGACGCTGGCGAGCTTCCTCGGCGCGCAGGCGTTCTCCGACACGGCCGTGCATCTGGTCTTCGACACCTGGCCCGAACAGATCGCCAAGCCGATCGCGCGCGAAGTGCTCAATGTGCTGACCGTCAGGCGCACCGACCTTTTGACCTATGGTGTGGTGCTTGCGGCCTATTTTGCCTCGAACGGCATCGAGGCGCTGCGCACGTCGCTCAACCGCGCCTACCGCGTCTCGGAAACGCGCGGCATCATCTACCGCCGGGTGCAGAGCATCATCTTCGTTCTCATCGCCACGGCCGGTTTCCTGGCGATCAGCGTGCTCCTGGTGTTCGCGCCGCTGCTGGCGCGGCTCGCGGAAGCCCATATCGACTGGATCAAGCCCTATATGGGCACCATTACGCTATGGCGTTACGTCATCGCTTCGGCGGTCATTGTCGGCGGATTGTTTGCCGTCCATTTCTGGCTGCCGGCGGGCAAGCGCCGCTTCGTCTCGCTGGTGCCGGGCATCGTCTTCACGCTGGCGGCATGGCTTATCGGTTCGACCATCTTCGCCACCTATCTCGACCACTTCTCGTCCTATGTGACGACCTATGCCGGCCTGGCCTCGATCATGATCGCCGTGGTCTTCCTCTACATGGTGTCGGCGATCTTCATCCTCGGCGGCGAGCTCAATGCCGCGATCAGCCGCTACCTGGAGGCGCGTGCGCGGGTGGGATGACAGGTCGAATTGAGGAATTGAAGAATTGGAGAAAAAGCGGGCCATATCCGGCGCTGTCTGCTTCTTCCTCAATTCCTCAATTCCTCAATTCCTCAATTCCACAGTTCTTCCCTTGGCCTGCCGCGCCGTTGCCAGGCCGACGCCGAATGTCGTGATCGCCATGCCGGCAATCTGAAGTGCGTTGAGCTGCTCGTCGAACAGGGCCCAGGCGATGATCGCCGTCACCGCCGGCACCAGGTAGAACAGCGAGGCGACCTTCGACATCTCGCCGTCGCGGATCATCACCATCAGCAGGAAGATGGCGCCGAGCGACAGCACCAGCACCAGCCAGGCCATGGCGAAGATCAGTTCGCCATTGATGACGACCGTGTGGGTTTCGAAGGCGAGGGAGGCGACGAGCATCAGCGAGCCACCGCCGACATATTGCCACATGGTCGCCGCGACGAGGTCGCCGCCGGAGGCAAAGCGCTTCTGCCAGATGGTGCCGGCGCTCATGCCGAGCACCGAAACCAGCGAGGCGGTCAATGTCGCCGCGGTCACGCCGCCGCCGAGCGCGCCGAGCTTCGGCCACAGCACGATGACGATACCGATGAGGCCGATGCCAAGGCCAAGCCAGTGACGCGGCAGGATCGCCTCGCCGAGGAATTTGCCGGCCAGCACCGCCGTGATCAGCGGCTGCAGGCCGACGATGAGGGCCGAAAAGCCGGCCGGCATGCCCCTGTGGATGGCCCAGAACACAGCGCCGAGATAGACGCCATGCATCAGGATGCCCGCGCCGGTGGCATGCAGCGCCTCCTCGCGGGTGGCTTTTTTCGAACCCAATACAAGCATCAGGACGGCCAGCAGGATGGCGGCGATGACGAACCGCGCGGCGAGGAAGGTGAACGGCTCCGCCCATGGCATGGCGTAGCGTGCGCCAATGAAGCCGGTCGCCCACAGAACGACGAAGGTGGCGGGAATGAACCGCTTGATGCTGTGCATGTTCCGGGGTCCGCCGCACTGGAGAGAATTGCCGTGGCGATGCTCTAATCCCGTTCACCCCGGCGCGCAAAGCGAAACGGTTGATCCATAGATCACCGGAATTCAACGCCGGCCCATCTGGGGGAGTGGCTCCCTGGTCTCACCGGGCTCAAAGCCCGACCATTCGCCTGATGTCGTCAGGCGATGCGCCGGCATGGCGCAAGGCGGCAAGGCCGGTATCGCCCAGGCTCTTCGACAGTTTTCGCCCGTCGGGCCCGAGGATGAGACGATGATGGAAATAGGCGGGTTGCGGCAGTCCCAGGAGTTGCTGCAGCAGGCGCTGCACGCCGGTGGCGGAAAACAGATCCTGGCCACGCACGACGTGGCTGACACCTTGCAGGGCATCGTCCATGACGACGGCGAGGTGGTAGCTGGTCGGGATATCGCGGCGCGCCACGATCACGTCGCCCCAGTCCTGCGGACGGGCTTCGATCGAGCGTGTCGCGGAAAGCGTCTCGTCGGCGAATTCGGTCCAAGACAGGTCCTTGCCGACACGCGCCAAGGCGGCATCGACATCCAGCCGCCAGGCGAAGGGCGCATTCCCGGCGATCCGCCGCTGGCGTTCCTTGACTGGCAGCGCCTTGTCCGCGGCGGGGTAGAGCGGCACGCCATCGGGATCGCGCGGCCAGTCGCGCCCACGCTTTTCGCTGTCGGCGATGAAGGCGCGGATCTCGCCACGGCTCATGAAGGCGGGATAGACGAGTTCCTCCCGGACCAGCCGCTCGAGCACCGCCTGGTATTCGGCGAAATGCTCGGATTGGCGGCGCACCGGCTCTTCCCAGCCAAGCCCCAGCCATTTCAGGTCGGCAAGCACGCCGGCCTCGAATTGCGGCGTGCAGCGCGTCGTGTCGATATCCTCGATGCGCAGCAGCAGGCGGCCGTCCGCCCGTGCCGCCAGCTTCTGGTTGAGCAGCGCCGAATAGGCGTGGCCGAGATGCAGGTCGCCATTGGGGCTGGGCGCGAAGCGGAATGTCAGGAGTGTCATCTCTGCGGCGGCAATCGGGTTGTGCGGCGGTTTTGCCAATTGCTACCGTGCTGCCGGTTCAGGAACAAGAAAGCATGCAGCGTATCGCGACATCAGACGACATTGCCCGGGGGCTCGATGCGCTTTGCGTGATCGACCCGCGCCTGGAAAAGGTGCGCGGCATGGCCGGCGAAGTGCCGCTGCGGCTGTCCGAACCGGGGTTTCGAAGCCTGGCGTCGATCGTCGTCTCGCAGCAAGTGTCCCGCGCCAGCGCCGATGCGATCTTCGGCCGGCTGACCAAGCTCGTCGATCCGCTGACGCCGCAGGCGATCCTGGCCGCCGGCGAGGACATGTTTCGCGAGGCCGGCCTGTCGCGGCCGAAGCAGCGCGGCCTGATCGCAATTGCCCAGGCCGTGGTCGACGGCCTCGACCTGCATCACCTCTGTTCGCTCGATGCCGAGGAGGCGATCACGACGATGACGGCGGTGTCCGGCATCGGCCCGTGGACGGCGGAAGTGTACCTCTTATTCGCCGCCGGGCACCCCGACATTTTCCCCGCGCGTGATGTCGCGCTGCAGAGCGCGGTCGGCCACGCGCTCGGCATCGAGCCGCGTCCGCCGGAGAAAACGCTGATCGCATTGGCCGAATCATGGAGCCCGTGGCGAGGTGTCGCATCGCGGCTTTTCTGGTCCTATTATCGTGAAACCAGAGGGCGGGACGCCGCGCCGCCGGCCTGAATCCGCGAAAAATCATAAAAATCATGCATTTTTGGCGCTTCAGCGACGCGACAATCCGCTTCACATCCCTGTCATGTCGGGCTTACAGTATCCGTGCCGTTCGGGTCTAGAACCAAGGAGGTGAACACGTGACGGTTGCCGTATCTCCGGATGGGCTTCCAGCACTGGTGCTGAATGCGGATTACCGTCCGCTCAGCTATTACCCCTTGTCGCTCTGGTCGTGGCAGGACGCTATCAAGGCGGTGTTCCTCGACCGGGTGAACATCGTCGCCGAATACGAGCACGCCGTCTCCTCGCCGACCTTCTCGATGAAGCTGCCGAGCGTTGTCAGTCTTAAGGCCTATGTGAAGCCCTCCAGGCACCCGGCCTTCACCCGCTTCAACGTCTTCCTGCGCGATCGCTTCCAGTGCCAGTATTGCGGCACGCCGGAGGACCTGACCTTCGATCACGTCATCCCCCGCCATCGCGGCGGCGCGACGACGTGGGAGAATGTCGTTGCCGCCTGTTCGCCGTGCAATTTGAGGAAGGGCGGCATGATGCCGGCGCATGCCAAGATGTGGCCGTTGCAGAAGCCTTTCCAGCCGACGGTGCACGATCTGCACAACAATGGCCGCCTGTTCCCGCCCAACCATCTGCATGAGAGCTGGATGGATTATCTCTACTGGGATGTCGAACTCGAACCATAGAGTTCGGCACAAATCCGCCATGCTGGCCGCCTGACGCAGCTTTCTGCGCTTCCGGTGCTCACGTACTTCAGTACGCTCCGCTCCGGTTCTCGAAAGCCGCGCCATCCGACTCAGCCTGGCGAATTTTTGCTCGAACTCTGCGTCGCGCCGTTCAATCGAATTGGTTTAGTCGCGGGCGAAAGCGGCTCGGAAGGCGACGGCGGCGAGGATCAGGCTGGCGATGGCGTTCCAGCCGGCCAGCGACAGGCCGAGGATGCGCAAAGCGGCCTTGTCGCAGGACGGCGGCACGAATTTGTCGAGCGCGTCGAGCACGCCCTTGCCGCCGGTGTCGACCGGTCCGGCGCCTGCGGTACAATCGGTCGGGCCGGCCCACCACTGCCATTCGACGCCGGAGTGGTAGACGCCGAGATAGAGGCCGTAGAGCATCAGGATGCCGCCGACGGCCAGCAGGCCGCGCGTCAGCCAGCTGGGTGCGTGCAGCATCGACGCAATCACCGCCAGCACCATCAGCGGGACGCCGATATAGTAGGGCGTGCGCTGTTCGAGGCAGAGGTGGCAGGGGATGTAGCCGCCGAGATACTGGAAGCCGAGCGCCGAGCCAACGGTGGCGGCCATGGCGACGGCGAGGAACAAGGCGGTCAGCGTGCGCTGGCGTCCGGTGTCGGCATTCATGGTCGCTGTCATTTCAATCGGTCCGTCCGGCTTGCAATGGTTCTGTTCAGAACGCGTATTTGACCAGGATATAGAGCAAAATCAGGGCAACCGCGCCGGCGCCGGCGATCAGGCCGAGGCGCTTTTCGATGAATTCGCGGATCGGTTCGCCATAGCGGCGCAGCAGCCAGGCGAGCAGCAGGAAGCGGGCGCCGCGGGCCACGATCGCCAGCACGATGAACAGCAGCAAATTGACGCCGATGACACCGGACAGGATCGTCACCACCTTGATCGGCGGCAGGTGGGCGGCACCCGACGTGATCAGCATCAGGACGATGAAGCCGACGCCGGCGCCCGCGCGCAGTTGCTCGAACTCGTCGTACTTGCCGTAGAATTCGAGGATCGGCCTGGCGACCGCGTCATAGGCATAGTGGCCGATGAACCAGCCGGCGATGCCGCCCAGCACCGAGGCGACGGTGGCGATCAGCGCATAGCGGTAGGCGCGATCCGGCCGCGACAGCGCCATCGGCAGATAGAGCACGTCGGCCGGCACCAGGAACACCGAGCTTTCGACGAAGGCGATGAAGGCCAGCCACCATTCGGCGGATTTGCGGGCCGCCAGCGACAGGGTCCAGTCGTAAAGTCCGCGAAGCATCGGCACTCCTAATGCGTGTCGTTCAATTGCGCAGGCAGGTTGGGGTGTAACGGCATGCACAGAACAAAGACCCAGCGCACGCCATCCGTCCCCGCAGACGTGCCGCGCTTTGATGCGCCGCCTGTCTAGAAAGATTTTCCGCGCTGCACAATGGCAGCCCCGTCACGAAATCGAAAGGCGCAGTTTGGTCGCATCCGGGGCGACGAGGAATTGGCCAGTTGACGAACAGGCCTCCAACCGTATAGTCCCGCGCCATCCAGGCCGCCCGGCCTGAGCCCCTATGGCGGAATTGGTAGACGCGCTCGACTCAAAATCGAGTTCCGCAAGGAGTGCTGGTTCGATCCCGGCTAGGGGCACCACCCTTCGCTCTCCGAGCTTCGGGTGGCAGGCCACTCGAAGTTCAATAGACGAAGGGCGTCACGGTCGCTTTGGCTCCCGATACGTCTCAGCAGGCGATCAACACGCTTTGCGCGCCACGCTGGGGTCGCCGTCATTGGCCGGGCCGATCTCGCCAGCTGCCAGCAATTCGTCGAATGTCCGTTCTAGGTCGGCGCTGTCATCGGCTGCCGGTCCGCTGGGCGGATCCTGGCGTGTCAGCGTTTCCAGCCTTTGGTGAAGCTGGCGGTTCTCGTTGCGGCAACGGGCATGCGCGAGTTCGTCGGTCATGCCGCGCAAGCGGAGATCGGCGAGTTGAACCTTCACCGCGCCACAGTCTCGGCGCGCCGCGTCGCGCTCCTGGCGTAAATTCGCAATCTCGGTTTCCGAGGTTTGGCGCCGATGCTCGGCCACGTCCTCGGCGCGCTGCCCGGCGCTCGGCGTTGCGCGGACCACGCTTTGATCGGGGGCGCTGCGCTGGAGCGAGCGCAACCTCTTTTCAAGTTCCACGGCCCGTTCCTGCGCGGCGGCGGCGCAATCGCCGAGAACGCCGCGCTGATGCTCGACCGTGGACAGCCGCGCCTGCAGGTCCTGCTGTACAAGCATCTGCGCAGATAGTTTGCCGGTCAGTCGTTCGTTGTGGAGCTGGTAGTCCGCGACCTTGGACCGAAGCAGCATGGCGGCCTGTTGCAAGCTGGCGAGCCGCGATGCAACGTCCTCACGCGCCTGCTCGGCGGCTTGCCTGGCCATGGTCTCGTCGCGAAGTTGCCCCGACACGCGCGCCAGGTTCCGTCCCAGGCGCTCGACCTCGACATTCGCTTCGAGGAACCGTGTTGCGCGCTGGCCGGCATGCCTATCCGCCTGCGCAATGGTCTGCCGTGCCCTGTTGAGTTGGACCTCCAGGTCGGCGATGGTCTTGCTTGCGATCGATAGCTCGCGCGATTTTCGCCCAAGCTCTTTCGAGGTGCGATCCTGCAAGCGTTGCAGCTTCGCCACCTCTTCCTGCAAGTCCCATTTGTCCGTATCGTGAGCGTCGGCATCGTGCGTTTGCGCATCGAGCCTGGCCACATAGTCCTCAACCAACGACCACGCCAAGTCGTCATCGTTGGACAAGAGCGAGGAGCCGCGCATGGCGTGGGCCTGACTCGAGCCCGTCCGGGCCGAAGTCGAGCCGAGGGAGGCGGCCAGCGTGTCTGACTGGGCCAATCCGGTCACGGGCTCCTCTTCGAAGAGAGGCAAAGCTTGATGCGTGGCGGCTCGGATGCTTCGAATCAGTTCTTCGAAGTCTTCGTCGGCCCTTCGGACAACGGCGCTGTCGTTCGCACTGATGTGCCGGGCGCCGTTGGCCTCATGATTCAGCGACATTTTTCTCTCATCGCGGACCGAATCACTAGACTATCGTGCATCAAGGACAAGAATGCGAGTAGATCTTGCCGGGTTTCACCGGAAAATTGCTGCAAAAAATCTCGTTTTTTTGAAGCGGAAGTCGATCTTAGCGCTTGCCTCTTGGGCAATCGAAGTAAAGTCCCGGCCACCTCTGTGTCAAATATTGCAGCGAAAATGTGCCATCCTTCCAGAACCGCACCCTTGCCTTTTCTCAGCGCCGCCCCAACAAGCTCTTCATGCGGTTGCGCAGCAGGCGGGCCATGTTGCGGGTTTCGCGGTAGAGGTGCAGTTGCGAGGCGGCCTGGCGGGTGAGGCGGTCGGCGTCCGGCGTCAGGCCGATCACCAGCGTGCCCATCGGCTTGCGCTCGGCCCATAGCCGGCTCATCACCGGATGGTCGGGCACGGCGCAGGAATCGGTCATCATGATGTTGGGATCGTCGAGATGCTGCCTGGTCACCTCGATCATCAGCAAGGTGCCCGGCGAATAGCTGGCCAGCGTCTCGTCATAGGCGGTCTTCCAGGTGTAGGCGATGCCGGCTTCGACGAAGACGATCAGGCAGGCGATGGTGCGGCCGTCGAGCGTCAGCGAATGGATGCGGCACATGTCCTGCTCGGCCAGCCGGTGCACGGCCTCGCGGGCGAAGGCGGCGCGGAAACGGTCGATCGCCATGGCGGTGCGTTCGCGGCCCTTCCAGCCGGCCGCCTCCAGCGTCAGGAAGTTCTCGATGGCGTGGCGGATGTCTTCGGGGCCGCGCGCCACGACATGCTCCAGCCTGCCGAGGTCGCCAAGGCGCCGCTTCAGCCGCCGGAACTCGCGATAATGGTGCGAACGCAGCGAGGCCTTCAGATAGTCATCGCCGTCGCGCTCGCTCTCCAGCGCCGGGCGCAGGGTCTGGCCGGTGGTGACCAGCATCAGGCCGCGCGTCTCGGCCACGGTGGCAAACAGGCTCGCCACCGGGCCATCGAGCCGGACATCGGGCAGGACGAACACTTTCGGCAGCTTGAGATGCGGGCGCGACAGCATCGAGAAGAAATCCTCGACGACGCCCACCGGGTCGTCGCGGTCGACCAGCGGCGTGCCGAGCGGACCGAACGGGCTCGACCATGTGCGCATCACCGGCACGCCGAGCGGCACCACCGGCCGTTCCACCGAGAACGGCACCAGAAGGCGCAGCCGGTTGCGGTATTCGTCGCCGTCGCGGATGACCGCCAGCCGCACCTCGCGATCCTCCAGCCGCGGCATGGCGGGCGCAAGGAAACGCGGGTTGAAGAACACGTTGGGCTCGACCGTGCGGGCGCAGAGATAATCCAGTTCCTCGACAAGGTCGAAGCCGGCGGATGCCGGGTAGATGGCGAGCTTGCGCTCGGGCCGGTTGTTGGCGAGAATCTCGATATGGGCGGGGTCGGCGTCACGGGTCAGCCCGGCAAGGCCCGACACCATGGCGCCGGCGGTGCCGCCGCTGGTTTCCTCAAGCAACGGGATGGCAGCCATCACGCGGCTCCTTTCGCAGGCACGAAGATAAGCATGACGATGCCGAGCTTGCGCCACAC
>NZ_RZQP01000226.1:0-10019 GCF_003998165.1 Mesorhizobium sp. M7A.F.Ca.US.007.01.2.1
GCCCTGGTCGATGGCAATGGCATCCTTGCTGACCGACCCGGCCAGATCGACATCGATCTTGCCGGTGATCAGCGGCGCCAGCGTCGCCACGTCGGTGTTGAGGCCACCTGCCTGCAGCTTGACGGTGACCGGCCCGGCGCGGTTCTGGATGTCAAAGCCGTCGGAATGGATCTGCGCCGCCAGATCATCCAGCCGCGTGCCGCCAGCAACGATGGAGACGAAGGAGGCGCCGATGTCGATGATCGGTGCCTTGCCGTCGCCGAAGGCGCGGGCGGTGGCATTGCTGATCGCCAGCGTGATCGGTTGCGCCTTGCTGCCGACGCTGATCACAACGGGCGGACCCTTGGCGGCGAGTTCGATCGAGAGGTCGCTGGCGCCGGCAGGATCGACAATGCCGGTCGCGGTGCCGTGCACCGCATCGCTGTCGATGTTGGCGCGGTCGACACTGACGCCACCGGCCGATGTGGCGGTGCCGGCGACATCGAAGCTGGTCTTGCCGGCAAACAGCGGCTTGAGATTCTCAGGCAGGAAGCGAGCGAAATCGCCGTCGCCCTTGGCCTCAACATGATTACCCTTGTCGGTCAGTTGGTGCCGGCCTGTCAGCTGGGTGACGATCTTGCCGTCGACCGAGAACGTGCCGATGCCGTTCCAATTGGCGAGCGGCCCGGTGCCCGAGACAATTATGTCGACCGGCGGCGTATCGGGCAGCTTGAGCAGATTGGCGATGATGCCGCCTGCCGGCTCCGAGGCCTTGAGGTCAAGATCGAGCCTGTTGTCCGCCGGCGCAAAGTGGATCTTGGCATCGACATTGCCTTGCTTGCCGTCATGGCGGGTGACGTTGAGCACCGTCTCGACCGCCAGCGGCGCGGCGTCGGCCTTGAGCATGCCCCTGGCGGCAAGTTCGGCGATGCCGCTGCCGGCCAGTTGCTGGCCAAGCGCGATCTCGGGCAGGTCGATCTGCTTGATGTCGATGGAAACCGGCAGCGTCGTCGTGCCGCCGCTCGGCGCCGGCTGCGTGCTGGCCACCGGCAATCGCGCCAGCTCAATGCGCTCGGCGGCGATACGGTCGGCGCTGAAGTTTTTCGACAGCAGCGCCAGCGGCGACCAGTCGACGGCCACCTTGCGCGCCACCAGCCAGGCACCCTCGCGATCCTCCAGCACGACATGGTCGACGCTGAGGGCTCCCGACCAGATGCCGTCTATGCCGCTGACCGTGATCTTGCGGTCGTCGGTCGATGCCAGCCGCGAAATGATGCCGGCGAGATTGTCGCGGCCGCGCTCGGTCTTGGTTAGCACCACCAGCGCGCCGATCGCTCCCGCAATCACGATCAGCAGGGTGTAGAGAACAATGCGGAGGATGCGCCAGACTGTTTTCATCGCTCAGAATGCCTGTCCGATGCCGGCATAGATGCCGAAATGCGGATCGCCCGGATCGCGGTTGAGCGGCACGGCCGCGTCGATGCGCAGCGGCCCGAACGGCGTGACATAGCGCAGGCCAACGCCGGCGCCGACCTTGACATCGGAGAAATCGGGAACCGATTTGGTCGACACGGTGCCGGCATCGACGAACGGCACGATGCCGATCGTGTCGGTGATGGCGATGCGCATCTCGACCGAGGTTTCGAAGAAGGACAGGCCGCCGATCGGCTGGCCGGTGAAATCCTTCGGACCGATGCCCTGATAGGCGTAGCCGCGCACCGAACCGCCGCCGCCGGAATAGAAGCGCCGGTCGGCCGGCACATTCTGAAGCCCGGTGCCGACGATCGACCCGATGGCGACACGTTCGGCCAGCACGAACTTGGAAGCCGAATCCAGCGACTGATAGGCCGATCCCTCGCCCTTGAGCTTCAGGAAGGCCGCACCATTCAAAATGTCGTAGCTCGGCTCGGCATAGGCCAGCACCCGGAAGCCGCTGGTCGGGTTCAGGCGGTTGTCCCTGTTGTCGTAGACATATTGCAGCGGAATGCTGGCGATCAGGTATTTGTGCTTGCCGAAAGCGTCGTGGATGCGGGAATAGTCGAGCGCCACCTCGGCGGAAACCGTCTGCTTCTTGGTCAGTTCGTAGGACAGGCCGGCGCTGCCCTTGACCGAGAAATGGTCATAGGCATCAGGATGTTCGAGCACTGTCTTGACGCCGGCGAAGAACTTCGATGCCGGTCCGATCACACCGGGTTTCTCGAACATGATGCCGGCATTGTAGTTGAGTTCGCCGAGATCGTTGCTGCCGATGCCGCTGATCTTGCCATCGATGCGCAGCTTCTCGGCCCGGCCGAACAAATTGCGGTGGCCCCAATAGCCCTCAAGGCCCAGCCCCTCGGTGTTGGAAAAAGTGCCGCCGACGCCGAAATAGCGTGGCTTGCGCTCGCTGACCTGGACGCCGATCGGAATGTTGCCGTCGGCATCGAGCTTGTCGGCTTCCTTGAACGTCACGCTGTTGAAGACCTCGAGCGCCAGCAACCGGTCGCGCGCATCGTCGATCTCTTGCGGCGAGTATTGCCGGCCGCGCTTGAGGCCGGTCATGTATTCGGTGAAGTCGCGGTCGACCTTCTCGGTGCCTTCCACGGTGGTCGGGCCATAGCCGGCGACCGGTCCGGCGGCGACCGTCAGCGTCACGTCGAGCGTCGAGGTGGCATGGTCGGCGACGATCTGGCGGTCCGTCACCTCTGCCAGCGGCCTGCCTTGCTCCTTCAGCGTCCGCACGATCAGCGCCTCGGCCTTGAGCACTGCGCCGGATCCGGCGTCGCCGCCTGATATCAGGCCATAATCGGCGCTCATCAGTCCTGCCGCGTCGCCTTGCAGCCTGATATTGCCCAAGGTGAATTTCGGCCCGGTAGCAATGTCGATCGCCACGGGAACCGGCTGCGGACCCTTGAATTCGGCATCCGGCGGCAAATCGTCGAGCGGCTTGCCGTCGATGGTGACGGTGACGACGCCTTCGTAGCGGGCATCGGCATAGAGCGCGGCGACAAGCTGTTCGCGGTCGCTGCGCGCCTTGGCCATCAGCCCGAGCGAGCCTGAAACCGGACGCTCCTCGTCGCTCTTCAGCGCCGAGGCATTTTCGAGCTTCTTGACCAGGTCCTTGTCGGCGTCGGGGGCATTGATGGTCACGGCGTAGCGCAGCGGATCGACGATGTCGGCATCCTCGTCGCTGGACGATCCCCACAGCTTGAAGCCGAAAAGCTCGAAAGCGGCCGCCGGGGGCGATTCGGCGACGAGCACGGTCGAGCACATCATGGCCAGCAGCAGGGCGCGCAGAAGCGCACGCCCTGGCGCGCGACCTCCTGACATCTGCTCTTCATGCGCCGGCATTAAGACAACCTAGGTTACAAAACTAAAATTGGAATGAAGTTCTGAAGCGCTCGTAAAGGGGCCACAATCCAATTGTCTGAAATAGGACGGGCTTGGAATTCACACCTTTTGCGTCGCCGCAAGAAAGCGTGATCCCCTGTCCTATGGAGGTACTACCGGTCATCGACCGGAAAGGAAACCGTTGGCAGGCGGACCCCTGCCGCGTCCTTGTGTTGACAAGCCTGACTGAAGCTTGATCATGCCCGGACGTCAGCTGTGTCTGGAGGGGTGTTATGGCAATGCGCGCGGCTCGTGGTCTTTCGATTCTGATTCTCCTGTTTTTTGCCTGGGCCAATGTCCTGGCCTGGAGCAGCGTCGCGCAAGCGGCCGAGGCCCGGCGTATCGCGACAACGGACAATTCCGATTATTTCGGTTTTGATCTCAGGTCCGACCAGAATGTGACAATCGACCAGTGCAAGACGACATGCCTGGGAGACCCGGCCTGCCGTGCCTTCACCTACAATAAAAAAGCCAAATGGTGCTTCCTCAAATCCGACTACAACCAGTTGAAAACCTTCAATGGCGCGGTCGCCGGCAAGGTCGTCAACATCGATGGCGATCCTGATATCGGCGCGCCGCCGGAACTCGCCTTCTTCCCCAACTGGATGGCCGACCAGGCCCAGCAATACCGCAACAAGCTGCTCGGCCCGGCCTATGACAAGCCGACAGAAGGCATGGCTGCCTTGCTGAGTGCCGCCGAACAGGCCGTGCTGACCGGCGACCACCGCTCCGCCATGCTGAAATACGAGGCCGCTGTCTCGGTACTGCCCGATGATGGCCAGCTCTGGCTCAACCTGGCGCGTGAAACGCTGGCCGTGCAGCCCGCCGCCAGCACATCCGAAGCTTCCACTTTGCCGACGAACGGCACTTCGGCCGCATTCAACGCCTATAAACTACTGCGCACCACCAAGACGCGCGCCGAAGTGCTGGCGCTGCTCGGCAACGGCCTCGACAAGCGCGATCTCTACCGGCCGGCGCTACAGGCCTATGAGGCGAGCCTTGCCCTGAACCCGTCGCCGGCGGTCCAGGCCGACTATGCCGATCTGAAGGCGCGCAAGGGTTTCCGCGTTATCGACCACACCATCGACGCCGACACCAGCGCGCCGCGCATCTGCGCGCAATTCTCCGAGGATCTGGTCAAGACCGGCGTCGATTACGCGCAATTCGTCACCGTCGACAATGCACCGCCCAAGGGCGTCGAGGCCAAGGACAAGCAGATCTGCGTCGAAGGGCTGGAGCATGGCCAGCACTACGACGTCACCTTCCGCGCCGGCCTGCCGGCGGCAATCGGCGAAGTGACCGCGGCACCCGTGGTGCTGTCGATCTATGTCCAGGACCGCGCACCGTCCGCCCGCTTCACCGGTGATAGCTTCGTGCTGCCGGCCGGCGCGCGCCGCGGTATTCCGATCGTTACCGTCAACATGAACGCCGCCGAGATGAAGCTCTATCGCATCGGCGATCGTTCGCTGGCACAGCTTCTGTCGGGCTACCAGTTCCTGCACCAGCTGGACGGCTATGACATCTCCAACATTTCCGAGCAGATGGGCGCGCCGGTCTGGCAAGGCCAGCTCGACATCGCCAATGACCTCAACAAGGAGGTCACCACCTCCTTCCCGGTCGACGAGGCGGTGCCGCAGCGCAAGCCCGGCGTCTACGTGCTGACCGCCCAGGCCGTCAACAACAAGAGCGACGACTACAACTCGATGGCCACGCAATGGTTCGTCGTCTCCGACATCGGCCTGTCGACCTATACCGGTCAGGACGGGCTCAATGTCTTTGCCCGTTCGCTGGGCAGCGCCAAGCCGATCGCCGGCGCCGAACTGACGCTGGTCGCCAGGAACAATGAGGTTCTGGGCACGGCGACGTCGGATGCCGACGGCCATGCCGTCTTCAACCCCGGCCTGACGCGCGGCGACGGCGGCATGGTGCCGGCCGTGCTGATGGCCAAGCAGGGCGACAATGACTTCGTCTTCCTCGACATGGGCCGGGCCGGCTTCGACCTGTCCGACCGCGGCGTCACCGGGCGCGCGGCGCCAGGTGCGCTCGACGTCTATGCCTGGACCGAACGCGGTATCTACCGCGCCGGCGAGGATGTTCATGTCGCCGCACTTGCTCGCGACGGTGCCGCCAAGGCGGTCGAAAACCTGCCGTTGACCTTCATCTTCTCGCGCCCCGACGGCGTCGAGGACCGCCGTATCGTCAGCGACGGCGCATCGGCCGGCGGCCATGCCGTCGACCTGCCGCTCGCCCCCAACGCCATGCGCGGCACCTGGTCGGTGTCGATCTACACCGATCCCAAGCAGCCCGCGGTGGCCAGCCAGATGTTCCTGGTCGAGGATTTCGTGCCGGATCGCATCGAATTCGACATGAAGGCCGACAAGCAGGAAATCGCCCAGGGCGAAACCGCCAACATCGACATTGACGGCCGCTTCCTCTATGGCGCGCCGGCAGCAGGCTTGGCGCTGGAAGGCGAGCTGACGCTGTCAACGTCGCGCGACTGGGACCGCTTCCAGGGCTTTTCCTTCGGTCTCGCCGACGAGCAGTCGGCCGAACCCACGGTCACCCCCCTCGCCGATCTGCCGGTGGTCGGCGATGACGGCAAGGTGACCTTCCCGGTCTCTGTCGACCAACTGCCCTCGACCACCAAGCTGGTCGACGCCAAGGTGACGGTCAGGATGCGTGAAACCGGCGGCCGCGCCATCGAGCGCTCGCTCAACATCGGCATCCGCCCGCAGGGCCATATGATCGGCATTCGTCCGGATTTCGCCGACAATGAAGTGCCGCAGGGCGGCACGGCCAAGTTCAGCCTGATCGCCGTCGATCCCGACGGCAAGCGTGAGGCGCTGAAAGGCGCGCAATGGACGCTGGTCAAGGTCGAACGCAATTACCAGTGGTACCGCTCCAACAATTCGTGGAATTACGAGCCGGTGACCTTCACCAAGTCGATCGCCAACGGCCAGGTCGACCTCAACGCCGACGGCGACGCAACGGTCTCCGTGCCGGTCGATTGGGGTCAGTACAGGCTCGAGGTTGAAACCGCCGATCCCGAAGGACCGGCGACCAGCTACGAGTTCGACGCCGGCTGGTATGTCTCCTCGACCACCACCGAAACGCCTGACGGCCTCGAAATCGCCCTCGACAAGGACAATTATGCCGCCGGCGAAGTGGCCAAGCTGAAAATCTCGCCGCATTTTGCCGGCGAACTCTTGATCAACATCGGCTCCGACAAGCTGTTGAAGACCATCACGGCGTCAGTGCCGGCCGGCGGCAGCACCGTCGACATTCCGGTCGGCGACGACTGGGGCGCCGGCGCCTATGTCACTGCAACCCTGTTCCGGCCGGGCGATGCGCAGGAGACGCGCATGCCGGCCCGCGCCATCGGCGTGAAATGGCTGAAGGTCGATCCGGGTTCGAAGAAGCTCGCCATCACCTTGACGCCACCGGACAAGACCATGCCGCGCCAGCAGCTGTCGATCCCGGTTTCGGTCGCCGGCGTGCAGCCGGGCAGCAATGCCTATGTCATGGTTGCCGCCGTCGATGTCGGCATCCTCAACCTGACCAGCTACAAGGCGCCGGATCCGGAGAACTGGTTCTTCGGCCAGCGCATGCTGGGTATGGAAATCCGCGACATCTACGGTCGCCTGATCGACGGTTCTCTGGGCAACGCCGGCAAGCTCAGGACCGGCGGCGACGGCGCCAACATGCAGGCGCAAGGCAGCCCGCCGACCGAAAAGCTGGTCGCCTTCTTCTCCGGCGTCGTCGAGCTTGACGCCGACGGCAAGGCGCGGGTCGACTTCGACATCCCGCAGTTCAACGGCACCGTGCGCGTCATGGCCGTCGCCTGGACCAAGGACGCGGTCGGCCACGCCCAGTCCGACGTGATCGTGCGCGATCCCGTGGTCATCACCGCCGGCCTGCCGCGCTTCCTGGCGCCTGGTGACGCCGCCGTTATGCGCCTCGACGTCGCCGACACCGATGGTCCGGCCGGCGACTATGCGTTCTCGATCGAAACGACGGGCGACCTGTCGACGGGCGACAAGCCCCTGCCCCAGAAGCTGACGCTCGCCCAGGGCAAGCGCCAGACGCTGACCGTGCCGCTGATCGCTCAGACGGCCGGCAATGCCTCGCTCACCATCAAGCTTGCCCATGCCGACGGCACCAAGGTCGAGCAGACGCTCTATGTGCCGGTGCGCCCGGCGCAATTACCGGTCACCACCCGCCTGGTGGTCGACCTCAAGGGCGATGGCGGCGCGCTTCGCGTCGACAAGGAGCTGCTCGCGGCAAGCCTGCTCGACGGCGCCTCTGTCAGCGTCGGCGTTTCGCAGGCTGCCGCATTCGACGTGCCTTCGCTGCTGATGACGCTCGACCGCTACCCCTATGGGTGCGCCGAGCAGACCACCAGCCGCGCCATGCCGCTTCTCTACGTCAATGAATTGGCGTCCGGCATCGGCATGGCCAGCGATCCCGATATCCATGGCCGCATCCAGGACGCCATCTACAAGGTTCTGAGCTACCAGGCCTCGGGCGGCAGCTTCGGCCTGTGGGGCCCGGGCTCCGGCGATCTGTGGCTCGATGCCTATGTCACCGACTTCCTGACCAGGGCACGCGAGCAGAAATACGACGTGCCGAGCCTGGCCATGAACCAGGCGCTCAGCAACCTGCAGAACTCACTCGGCTACGACCAGAGCGTCCAGGACCGGGGCAGCGAGATCGCCTACGCCCTCTACGTTCTGGCCCGCAACAAGAAGGCCTCGATCGGCGACCTGCGCTACTATGCGGACACGCAACTCGAAGCTTTTTCCAGCCCGATGGCCGTTGCCCAGCTGGCGGCAAGCCTGGCGCTCTACGGCGATACACCGCGTGCGGAATCGACGTTCAAGACTGCCCTGCAGTTGGCCAAATCGACCACCGACTACGACTACTACCGCTCCGACTACGGTTCGCGGCTGCGTGATGGCGCGGCGATGCTGGCGTTGGCGGCGGAATCCAAGCCGGTACCGACAATCGTGCCGGAGCTGATCAAGCTGGTGACCAGGGAACGCGCCGAAGCCCGCTGGACCAGCACCCAGGACGAATCCTGGATGCTGCTGGCGGCCCGCGCGCTGAAAGAAGGCAATGATACGATCACGCTGACCGTCAATGGCGCGGCGCATTCCGGCGGCTACTCCAACCAGGTCGAAGGCTCTGACCTTGTCGACAGCCCGCTGACCATCGCCAACACCGGCAAGACCCCGCTGCAGGCCGTCGTCACCACGGTGGCGTCGCCGGTCCAGCCGCTGCCGGCCGGCGGCGACGGCTTCACAATCAGCCGCACTTACTACAAGCTCGACGGCACCGAAGCCAATGTCACCGAGGCGACGCAGAACGAACGCTATGTCGTCGTGCTCAAGGTCAACGAGCAGAACACATGGCCGTCGCGCCTGCTGGTCACCGACCTGTTGCCGGCCGGCTTCGAGATCGACAATCCCGGCCTGGTCTCCAGCGCCCAGTTGACGAACTTCTCGTGGCTGGCGCAGACCGATGCGGCCCATCTCGAATTCCGCGACGACCGTTTCGTCGCGGCATTCAACCCGGCCGACGGCGACCACGACCACAATCTGACCCTCGCCTATGTCGTGCGCGCCGTGACGCCGGGTACCTATGCGCACCCCGCGGCAACGGTGGAAGACATGTATCGGCCGCAATACTCGGCCCGCACCGCCACCGGCATGATGGAGATCAAGGCGCCGTAAGGCGCTGATGGCGATGGACGCGATGAGCAAAGTGCCCCCTCACCCGCCCTCCGCTTCGCTTGGTCGACCTCTCCCCGAGGGGAGAGGAGACGGCCAGCGCTGGCGCCAGTCTCTTCTCCCCACCGGAGAGAAGGCGGCCGCGAAGCGGCCGGATGAGGGGGCATCTTTACTGCCATGAAGATGCTTCGCAAATTCGCTGTTGGAGCGGCAGGGTGCGCCGGCATCCTCGCCCTTTCCGCCGCGTCCCTCTGGGAACTCGACCGCGCCTTCCCGCCCCCGCTTCCAGCCGAACTCACGGTCTCCACCGAAGTCCAGGACCGCGACGGCCAGTTGTTGCGCGCCTTCGCCACGCCGGACGGCTACTGGCGGCTCGAAACCCGGCTCGACCAGGTCGACAAGCAATTCGTCGACATGCTGGTCACCTATGAAGACAAACGTTTCTGGGACCATGAGGGCGTCGACGTGCTGGCGCTGGCGCGCGCCGCCGGCCAGTTCGCCACCAGCGGCCACATCGTTTCCGGCGGCTCGACGCTTTCGATGCAGCTTGCCCGGCTGATCGAGCCGCGCGAAAGCCGCAGCCTCGGCTCCAAGATCAAGCAGATGCTGCGCGCCATCCAGATCGAACGGCGGCTGTCGAAACGCGAAATCCTCGAACGCTACCTGACGCTGGCGCCCTATGGCGGCAATCTGGAAGGCGTGCGCGCCGCCTCGCTGGCCTATTTCGGCAAGGAGCCGAAACGGCTCACCGTTTCCGAATCCGCCCTGCTCGTCGCCCTGCCGCAGCTGCCGGAAAAGCGGCGGCCCGACCGCAATTTGAAGATCGCCCACGCCGCCCGCGACCGGGTGCTGACCCGCATGGTCTCCTCCGGACTGCTCGGCGAGCGCGAGGCCGCGCGTGCCGCCCTCGACGATGTCTCGGGCCTGCGCCGTACCCTGCCG
>NZ_RZQP01000227.1:0-9811 GCF_003998165.1 Mesorhizobium sp. M7A.F.Ca.US.007.01.2.1
CCTGCCGCCGATGACGAGGCTTTTTCGCTGACGCCGCTCTGGCATGTCGCGGGCAAGGGAAAAGCCTTTGTCGATTACCAGCACGATGTCACCGCTTCCGACATCGAGCTGGCGCAGCGCGAGGGTTTTGAATCGGTCGAGCATCTGAAGCGCTACACCACGCTCGGCATGGCGACCGACCAGGGCAAGACCTCCAACGTCGCCGGCCTCGCCATCATGGCGGCGGTAACAGGCAAATCCATTCCCGAGACTGGCACGACCATCTATCGCCCGCCTTACGTGCCCGTCGCCATCGGCGCCTTTGCCGGACACAATCGCGATGAGACTTTTCATGCAACGCGGCTGACGCCGTCGCATCACTGGGCGGTGGAACAAGGTGCTGTCTTCGTCGACACCGGTCTTTGGAAACGGGCGCAGTGGTACCCCCGCGCGGGCGAGAAGGACTGGCTGGAATCGGTGACGCGCGAGGTCAAGGCGGTGCGCTCAGGCGTCGGATTCTGCGATGTCTCGACGCTCGGCAAGATCGACGTGCACGGTCCGGATGCCGGCGCCTTCCTCGACCGCGTCTACATCAACACCTTTTCCAGTCTTGCAGTGGGCAAGGCGCGCTACGGTCTGATGCTGCGCGAGGACGGCATTGTCTATGACGACGGCACCACGTCGCGGCTGGCCGAAGACCACTATTTTCTCACCACCACCACGGCCAAGGCCGGTCTGGTGATGCAGCATCTCGAATTCTGCCGCCAGGTGCTGTTCCCGGAGCTCGACGTGCAGCTCACTTCCGTCTCCGACCAGTGGGCGCAGTTCTCGATCGCCGGACCGAGCGCGCGGGAGTTGCTGAAACAGATCGTTGATGAGTCCGAGGACCTTTCGAACGAAGGCTTTCCGTTCATGGGCGCGCGCGAAGTGACATTGCGCGGCGGCCTCAAGGCGCGGCTGTTCCGCATCTCGTTTTCCGGCGAAATGGCCTTCGAGATCTCGGTACCAGCACGCTTCGGCGATGCGATGGCACGCAATCTGATGCTGGCCGGCGCGCCATTCGGCGTGACGCCTTACGGCACCGAGGCGCTCGGCGTCATGCGCGTCGAAAAGGGCCACATCGCCGGACCGGAACTGAGCGGCACGACGACAGCGGCCGATCTTGGTCTGGGCAAGATGATGTCGACCAAGAAAGACTATATCGGCCGCGTCATGGCCGGACGCGAGGCGCTGGTAGCCCCGGATCGCCAGGTCGTCGTCGGCATCAAGCCGACGGACGAGACACGCCGGTTGCGCTCCGGCGCACACATCATCCCGAAGGGGCAGACGCCCGGCCCGGGCAACGACCAGGGCTATGTCACCTCGGTCTGCTTCTCGCCGACGTTGGATCAGTGGATCGGGCTCGCGCTTGTCGAACGCGGCCGCGAACGCATCGGCGAGATCGTGCACGCGCATGATCCATTGCGCGGCGAAGACTATGACGTCGAACTCTGCAATCCCGTCTTCTACGACCCGGATGGAGGGCGCCAGCGTGGTTGAGTTTTCCTGGGTTTCTCGCAGCCCACTCGAGCATGCGCTTGTCGCCGGTACAGATGGCGCACGCGGTATCGAGGCCGGCATCTCGCTGACCGAGATCCGCAATTTTGATCTGATCCAGGTGATGGCGCGGCGCGGCCAGGCGGCCGAGCTGGGACAAGCCGCCAAGGCTCGGTTTGGTGTTGCTGTCCCTGATGCGCCCAAGGCGGTGCGGACTTCGGACGCAACGCTGATCTGGTCGGGACCGGACCAGTTCTTCGTGCTGTCGAAGGGCGGCAAGCACACGATGCAGACGCTGGAGCCCGCATTGTCCGGCTCGCTGTCGGACCAGTCGCATGCGCGGGTTCTGGTCAGCATCTCCGGCGCCAAGGCGCGGACAATGCTGGCGAAACTGTCGTCGATCGATTTGCATCCCGATGCGTTTCCGGTTGGCGCCGCCGCCGCGACGTCGATGGATCACACCAGCGTCACGCTCTGGCGCGACAGTGATCGGACGGATGGGCAGGCGGTGTTCAACGTTCTGATGTTTGCGACGTTTGCCGAGAGCCTTTGGCATACGATGCTGGATTCGGGCGCGGAGTACGGCGTCGACATCAACCATACAGAGAGACCGGCTTAGCCTTGGCTCGTCTTCCCTTCTCCCACAACAAGGGGAGAAGGCAAAGCGCGCCACCTCCGCCTTGCCAAACCCAACCGCACTGCTATTCTTGCTGCTAAAATAATTTCACGCACAGGCAAACTTGTTTCTCGAACCGCAAGGCTGAGATGAGCCAGTCGCCCTACCCCACAATTGCTGCCGGACCGCCCAAGCCTAGCCTCATCCTGAGGCCCGGCCAGATCGCGCTGCCGCCGGGCATGGAGCGTTATACGATCCAGGGCAACGGCGCGGTGCTGATCGACATCGAGGCCGGCGACGCGATCACCGTGCGCAATGTCGAAGGCGGCCAGGCCTGCGAACTTCTGGCCTGGGACAGGACCGGCGCGACCGATCCCGGCATTTTTGGTGAAGCATCGAACAGCAACGCTGCCGGCATCAAAGCGCTGCTCATAGAGGGCGACGACAGTCTCGCATCCCTGCGGAGCGGGCTCGCCCGCCGGCAGGTGCAGCTTGACCACGCCAAGGCGGTGCGGGTGTTCGGCGTCACGACACCGGCCGGCACCGAGCAGGCTTTCACCGTCGCACGCGATGGTGCGGTGCTGATTGCCGCCCCCGGCGGGCCGATGCTGGTCGATGGTCATGACACGGCGACACCGCTGACCGTCTTCGTTCGCCGCGCCACGATCCGCCCGGCGGCGAAATCGGTATTGGCTGATCCGCTTGCCGACCCGGTGCTCGATTTGCGCGTCCATTCGGCGACCGCGGAGGCCTATTTCGTTAGGGCTGGCGACTATCTGCAGATCATCGATGTCGACGGGCGCCAATGCACCGATTTCCAGTGCTTTTCGGCGCGCAAGCTGGACAGGGGACAGGATCATCCGCTCGACGTGACGACGACGCGCACGCTCATGGGTGCGAGCTACCCGATGCCCGGCCTGCATTCCAAATACTATGACCAGGACATGGAGCCGCTGGTCGAGGTGGTGCAGGACACATGCGGCCGGCACGACGCCTTCGCGCTCGCCTGCGCCGCCAAATATTACGACGACATCGGCTATCCCGGACACACCAACTGTTCGGAGAATTTCAACGGCGCTCTGGCCGGCAAGGGCGTCAATCCCCGCGCGGGCTGGATGGCGATCAACTTCTTCTTCAACACGGCGATCGACGCGCATGGCGTCATGGTGTCCGACGAGCCGTGGTCGCGGGCGGGCGACTATGTGCTGCTCAGGGCGCTCACCGACATCGTTTGCGTTTCCTCCGCCTGCCCCGACGACACGACGCCGGCCAATGGCTGGAACCCGACCGACATCCATGTGCGGACCTATTCCGGCCAGCACAAATTCTCGCGAGCGATCGCCAGACGCATGACGCCCGATTCGGAACCGAAAATGACCCGCGAGACCGCTTTTCATTCGAGCTTTGCCAAGCACACCCGCAACTTTCAGGAGTACAAGGGCTATTGGCTCGCCAATTCCTTCGCCAAGGACGGGCCGATCGCCGAATACTGGGCCTGCCGCCAAGGCGCGGTGATCATGGACCTGTCGCCGCTGCGCAAGTTCGAGGTCACCGGCCCGGATTCCGAAGCGCTGCTGCAATACACGCTAACCCGCGACGTCAAGAAGCTTGGCGTTGGCCAGGTGGTCTATTCGGCCATGTGCTACGAGCATGGCGGCATGATTGATGACGGCACCCTGCTGCGGCTGGGCAAGGACAATTTCCGCTGGGTCGGCGGCGACGATCTGTCTGGCGAGTGGCTGCGCGAGACGGCGACAAAACTCGGCCTCAATGTCCTTGTGCGTTCCTCCACCGACCAGATGCACAATGTCGCCGTGCAGGGACCAAAGAGCCGCGACATCCTCAGGGAGGTGATCTGGACCTCGCCGCTGCAGCCGTCGATCGACGAACTCGATTGGTTCCGCTTCGCCGTCGCCCGCATTGGTGGCGGCAACGGCATTCCGGTCGTCGTCTCGCGCACCGGCTATACCGGCGAGCTCGGCTACGAGATCTGGTGCCATCCGCGCGACGCCGAAAAAGTCTTCGACGCCATCTGGGAAGCCGGCCAGCCTCACGGGCTGAAGCCGATGGGACTGCAGGCGCTGGACATGGTGCGCATCGAGGCCGGGCTGATCTTCGCCGGCTACGAATTCTCCGACCAGACCGATCCCTTCGAGGCCGGCATCGGCTTCACCGTGCCGCTGAAGAGCAAGACCGACGATTTCGTCGGCCGCGAGGCGCTGATCCGCCGCAAGGAGCACCCGCAGACGAAGCTGGTCGGTCTCGACATCGACGCCAATGTCGACGTCGGCCATGGCGATTGCGTGCATGTCGGCCGTGCCCAGATCGGCGTGGTCACGTCAGGCATGCGCTCGCCGGTGCTGAACAAGACCATCGCGCTGGCCAGGCTCGATGTCACCCATTCGGCTGTCGGTACCGAGGTCGAGATCGGCAAGCTCGACGGCCATGCCAAGCGGCTGCCGGCGCGAGTCGTCGCCTTCGCCCACTACGATCCGCAAAAGACCAAACCGCGTTCCTGACGGCCCTTCCCTCCCAAGACAGTGAGGCCGTGCTGCAGTTCGTGATAGGAATTTTTTCTTGACCTGCTGAGGGCAGCTATGCTACATATTCGTCCATGGTGCTGATTTGCGCCGCGACCCGCCTCCGGCGGGTTTTTCGCTTCCTGACCCTTGGTCCTTTTCCGAACAATCCCACCGCGGCAGTGTGAAGCCGACATGTTTCGCAAGCGTGATGTGCACGGCGCGACAAATCGCTTGACCTGAAAGCGCGCCGGATCAATCTTCACTGTTAAGAAAAAAATGCGACTGAGTGGAAACACCGACAGCCGCCCAAAGCATGCGTCGATGATGAAGCCTCGCGAAGTCGCGGCCGTCACGAACGGGGAACATCAAAATGGGGAACAAAGACATATGAGCACGATAACGACTGTCCTGGAGCCGCTTGCCGAAGGCAAGTTGCACCGAAATATCGACTGGCGCGGCGCCTTCTGGGTGGCGAGCGGCGTGCCGGCCCTGGTCCTGTTCTCGATCGGCGGCATTGCCGGCACGACCGGCACGCTGGCCTTCGCGATCTGGATCTTCTCCATGATCATGGGCTTCCTGCAATCCTTCACCTATGCCGAAATCGCCGGCCTGTTTCCGAACAAGTCGGGCGGCGCGTCGATCTACGGCGCCACCGCCTGGCTGCGCTATTCCAAGTTCATCGCGCCGCTGTCTGTCTGGTGCAACTGGTTCGCCTGGTCGCCGGTGCTGTCGCTCGGCTGCTCGATCGCCGCCGCGGTCACCGCTGTGATGGCGTCGGCGGCGACGCCGGCAATCCGCAACTGGACGCTTTACAGCCACACGCTGGGACCGGTCTCGTTCACCTTCAACGCGACCTTCTTCATCGGCGCAGTGCTGATGCTGATCATCTTTGCGATCCAGCATCGCGGCATTCTCGGCACCGCCAATGTGCAGAAATATATCGGCCTCTTGGTCATCGTCCCGATGCTGATCGTCGGCGTGGTGCCGATCGTCACCGGCCAGATCAACTGGGCGAATTTTTCGCCGCTGGTGCCGCTGGCCGCAGCCTACGCGCCCGAGCCCGGTGCCTGGAACATCGCCGGCTGGACGCTGGTGCTTGGTGGTATGTTCATCGCCGCCTGGTCGACCTACGGCTTCGAGACCGCCGTCTGCTACACATCCGAGTTCAAGAACCCTGGCACCGACACGTTCAAGGCGATTTTCTATTCCGGCCTTCTGTGCATGCTGCTGTTCATCCTGGTGCCGTTCACCTTCCAGGGCGTGCTTGGCCTCAACGGTATGCTGGCGACGCCGATCGTCGACGGCTCCGGGGTCGCCGACGCGCTGGCCGGCATGGTCGGCGGCGGCGCGCTAGTCCACAGCCTGTTGGTGATGCTGATGATCCTGGCGCTGGTGCTGTGCATCATGACGGCCATGGCCGGCTCTTCGCGTACGCTCTACCAGGGCTCGGTCGATGGCTGGCTGCCGCGCTATCTCAGCCATGTCAACGAACATGGTGCGCCGACACGGGCAATGTGGACCGATCTCGTCTTCAACCTGATCGTGCTGGCCATCGCCTCGGCCGACGCGACGAGCTTCTTCTTCATCCTCGCCGTGTCGAATTGCGGTTACATCATCTTCAACTTCCTCAACCTCAACGCCGGCTGGATCCACCGCATCGACAACGGCCATATCGCACGGCCCTGGAAGGCGCCGAGCTGGCTGCTCGGGATCGGGGCGATCTTCGCCTATGTCAACGCGATCTTCATGGGCGCCGGTGCCAAGGTATGGAACCCGATGGCGCTGTGGGCCGGCCTGATCACGGCAGCGCTGATCATCCCGGTGTTCTGCTTCCGACACTACATTCAGGACAAGGGCAAGTTCCCCGACCACATGCTGGCCGATCTCGGCATGACGGGGGCCGACCTCTCGGTCAAAAAGGCGGGCATGCTGCCCTATCTGACGCTGGTCGCCGGCGTGGTGGTGATGCTGCTCGCCAACTGGTTCTTCGTCATCTGACCTCATAAAAATAAAAAGGATCGGGCGCGCTTCGGCCCGCCCGATCCTTTTCGACTGGCGCGATCGATCTATTCGGCGGCCAGCGCCAGTTGCGGCTTTTCGGCTTCCTGGCTCAGTTCCAGATCGTCCGTCCGTCCCTCCGCCCCGCGCTTCTTCGGCTCCCGGCCGAAGAACAGGGCGTAACCGGCCGGCAGGACCAGGATGGTCAGCACCGTGGCAACCAGGATGCCGCCCATCATGGCGTAGGCGAGCGGACCCCAGAAGACGCCGCGCGAGATCGGGATCAGCGCCAGCACCGCCGTCAGCGCCGTCAGCGTGATCGGCCGGAAACGGCGAACGGCCGAACCGATGATGGCCTCGTAGCGGTCCATGCCCGCGGCGATGTCCTGGTCGATCTGGTCGACCAGGATAATCGAGTTGCGCATGATGATGCCGAGCAGCGCGATGACGCCGAGAATGGCGACGAAGCCGAACGGCGCACCGCTGATCAGGAGTGCCGCGGCAGCACCGATAATGCCAAGCGGACCGGTCGCCAGCACCAGCATCGCCTTGCCGAAGTTCTGCAGCTGGATCATCAAAAGCACGACAATGACGGCCAGCATGATCGGTGCCTTGGCGGCGATCGAAGCCTGGCTTTCCGCCGAATCCTCCGCACCGCCCTGGATTTCGATCTTGTAACCGGGCGCCAGACCCGCACGCAGGTCCTTCATGTCGTTGTACATCTTGGTGACGACGTCGTTGGACTGCACGCCGTCGGGCAAGGTGGCGCGCACGCTGATGGTCGGCAGGCGGTCGCGGCGCCATTCGATGCCTTGCTCCTGCACCGGCACCACCTTGGCCACCTGCGACAGCGGCACGAAACCGCCGAAGTCGGTCGGGATATAGACCGAGTCGACCGAGGACAGCAGGCTGCGGCTGGCATTCGGCTCGCGGGCGACGATGGACACCGTCTCCTCGCCGTCGCGGAAGTCGTCGAGCGGCGCGCCGGACATCGTCGCCTGCAGCATCTGGCGGATGCGCTGCGAGGTGACGCCGAGTGCGCGGGCACGATCCTGGTCGATGACCAGCTTCATCGCCGGAACCGGCTCCAGCCAGTCATCATGCACGGCGCCAAGCAGCGGATCTTCACGGAACTTCGCCTTCACCTGGTCGGCGATGCGGCGCACCTCCTGGCGATCCGGCCCCATGACGCGCATCTGCACCGGCCAGCCGGTCGGCGGACCGAGGAACAGACGATCGACCTTGGCACGGATGGACGGGAAGTCTTGCGCCAGAACGGTGCGCAACTTGACGATCAGACGCTCGCGAGCCGGTTCGTCATTGGCCATGACGAGCAACTGGGCAAAGTTGGGGTTGCTCAGCTGCTGGTCGAGCGGCAGGAAGAAGCGCGGCGCGCCCTCGCCGATATAGGTGGCGATGAAACGCTTGTCCTTGTCGTTCATCATCTTGGTCTCGAGCGCCTTGGCCTGCGCCTCGACTTCCTTGATGCTGGTGCCTTCCGGCAGCCAAAGGTCGACGAGGATTTCCGGCCGCGACGATTGCGGGAAGAAGTTCTGCGGAATGAACTGGAAAGCCCACAGGCTGGTGCCGAAGGTGACCAGCGTCATCACCAGGACGATGATGCGATGGCGCACGGCCCAGCTGACGGTGGCACGAAGCCGGCGGTAGAAACGCGTGTCGAAGACATCGTGATGGCTGCCGGCATGCTTGCGCTGCTTGAGGATCATGTTGCCGAGCCATGGCGTGAAATAGACCGCGACGAACCAGGAGACGATCAGCGCGATGCCGACGACATAGAACAGCGTGCGGACATATTCGCCGGCGGTCGAGGCCGCGAAGCCGACCGGAATAAAGCCGGCCGTGGTGATCAGCGTGCCGGTCAGCATCGGGAAGGCGGTCGAGGAATAGGCGAAGCTCGCCGCCTCGACCTTGACCATTCCCTCCTCCAGCTTGCGCTCCATCATCTCGACGACGATCATCGCGTCGTCGACCAGAAGACCGAGCGCGATGATCAGCGCGCCGAGCGAGATGCGCTGCAGGTCGATGCCGAGCTCGTACATGATGGCGAAGGTCGCGGCCAGCACCAGCGGGATGGCGATGGCGATGACCAGGCCGGAACGCCAACCGATCGACAGGAACGAGACCACGAGCACGATCAGCAACGCTTCGCCAAGCGCATGCATGAACTCCGCCACCGCATCGGTGACGACGCCCGGCTGGTCGGAGATCTGGTCGACCGCAACGCCGTAGGGCAGCGCCTCTTCGAAGCGCTTGTAGGTGGCCTCGACATCCTTGCCGACATCGGTAACCTTGAAGCCCTTGGCCATGACGACGCCCAACTGCACGCTGTCGTGACCGTTGAAGCGGTACTTTCGCTGGAACGGATCCTGCAACCCCGAACTCACCGTGGCGATGTCGCCCAGCCTCGTGACCTGACCGCCGGCGCGCAGGCGCAGGTTCCTGATATCCTCGACCTTGCCGACATCGCCCTCGACGGAAATGCGCACCGAGTTGGTGCCGGTATCGACGGAGCCGGCCGGGTCGACATTGTTCTGTCCCTTGATCGCATTCTGCAGATCGGTCAGCGTCAGGCCGCGTTCGGCCAGGGCCTTGGACGAGACGTCGATATAGAGCTTTTCAGGCTGGTCGCCGATGATGACGGCCTTCTCGACGCCGGGCGTCGTCAAAAGCATGTCGCGCGCCTGGATGGCGAACTTCTTCAGCTCGGGATAGCTGAAGCCATCGCCGCTGATCGAATGCAGGGTGATGAAGGTGTCGCCGAATTCATCGTTGAAATAGGGGCCGAGCAGACCTTGTGGCAAGTCACCGGCAATGTCACCGACCTTCTTGCGCACCTGGTAGAACGCGTCGGTCACCTCGGCGGTGTTGGTGTCGCCCTTGATCTGCACGGTGATGATGGCGCTGCCGGCGCGGGTGAAGGAGCGCACGAAATCGAGATGCGGCGTCTCCTGCAGCTTGCGTTCGATCTTGTTGACGACCTGGTCTTCCATCTCCTGGATCGAGGAGCCCGGCCAGATCGCCTGGACGACCATGACCCGGAAGGTGAAATCGGGATCTTCCTTCTGGCCCATGCGCATCAGGCCGAGCGCGCCGGAAATGATGATCAGGCCGAACAGGAACCGCGCAATGGCGGGATGGC
>NZ_RZQP01000228.1:0-9696 GCF_003998165.1 Mesorhizobium sp. M7A.F.Ca.US.007.01.2.1
GCATCATCTCGATCGGCAGCAACCTTGCCGAGCGGGCGACCGACGGCAGCCTCACGGCCTATTCAGCCAGCAAGGCGGCGCTGGTCGGCCTGACCAAGGCGCTGGCGCGCGACCTCGGCCCGCGCGGCATCACCGCCAATGTCGTCCACCCCGGTTCGACCGACACCGACATGAACCCGGCCGACGGCCCGCATGCCGAGCATCAGCGCCGGAAGATGGCAACGCCGCGCTTCGGCAAGGCCGACGACATTGCCGGCATGGTCGCCTGGCTCGCAGGCCCGGAAGGCCGCTTCGTCACCGGCGCCGCTCTGACCATCGATGGCGGCGCCAACGCCTGATCCCGCGGGGATTTCCGGCTGGGGCGGAACCACCTTCCGCTCCAGCCGTCACGATCTTGTGAAACCGTTCTGCAACAGGCTTTCCAAAATTTATGAAAGCTTAACGAAATCGGTATGAATCAGTATAGTCGCGCCTTACATCCGCCATGCGGTGAGCGGGACGATCGAGCGTGCGGAACGGGAACCGGTTGCGGCCGGAGCGGGTGATTCATGAAATTCCTCGGAAACAAAGCAACCGTGATGCCGCTGATGGCAATCACGGCGACGCTGGCTTTCGGTGTACCCCAGGCAGGCGCGCAGGGGCTCTTCGACATGCTTTTCGGCGGCGGCGTCAGGCATGCGCCGAAAGGCGAGTTTCCGCCCCCGCCGCCGAAGAACAAGCCAAAGCCGAAAGTGTCCGGTGGCGGCGGCGGCAATGTGAAGATCAGCAGCCCGTCCTACTACACCTACAAGGCCGACCGGCTGGTTCGCGTCGACTTCTCGGCATTGGCCGCGACGCCGGCGCCGGCGACACCGCAGGACGCCGCCTTCGTCCCGTCGGCTACGGGTGCCGCGTTTCGTGATGCGGTTGCCAGCTTGGGCGACTACGAACTCTTAGCCGAGCCCGACATCGCCAAGGCGCTGATCGCGTACTACTCGGCCAATCCGGATTTCATCTGGATAAGCGGAACCAGCCTCAACAGCCGTGCGCAGGATGCGGTGCGGGTGCTTGGCGAGGCTTCAAGCTATGGCCTCACGCCCGCCGACTATACGGTCGAAGTGCCCGCTGCCGGCGCATCGTCGACCGATGCCAATGCGCAACTGAAAGAACTCGTCCGTTTCGAGATGGCGCTTTCGGCGCGTGTGCTGCGCTATGCCCACGACGCCCAGAACGGCCGCGTCGATCCCAACCGCATGACCGGCTATTATGATTTCCCGGCCAAGCCGCTCGATCTGCAAGGCGTGCTGAAAACGCTGGCTCATACCCAGCAGGTGCGCACCTATCTCGAATCGCGGCACCCGCAGAATGCGGAATACCAGGCGCTGCGCGTCGAACTGGAAGCGCTGCAGGCCAGTGCGGAAAACGAAATCGTCGTCGACCCCAAACTGCTGCTGAAGCCGGGCGAAACCAGCCCCGAACTGCCGAAGCTGCTGACCCTGATCGCGCGCAATCTCGATGACGAGATGGGCGGCGCCTATGGCGAGGTCCTGTCCAGGCTGGCGACCAGCGACGTCTACGTTCCGGAATTGGTTCCGGTCATCAAGGCCGTGCAGCAGAAGGCAGGCATGAAGGGCGACGGCGTCATCGGCCCGCGCACCGTCGCGACGCTGGCCGGAACATCCAAGGCCGACAAGCTGCTGAAGGTGGAAGTGGCGCTGGAGGAGCTGCGCTGGCTGCCCTCCGATCTCGGCAGCCCGCGCGTCTTCATCAACCAGCCGGCCTTCACCGCGAGCTACATCGACAACGGCGAGGAAAAGCTCAAGACGCGTGTCGTCGTTGGCCGGACCACCAACCAGACCTCCTTCTTCTACGACCAGATCAAGCAGGTCGATTTCCATCCCTATTGGGGCGTGCCCCAGTCGATCATCGTCAACGAGATGCTGCCGAGATTGCGCAACGATCCGGGCTATCTCGACCGGGCCGGCTATGAGGTGACGGATTCGCGCGGCAAGCGCATTCCTTCGTCGGCGGTCAACTGGGGCGCCTATGGCTCGAACATCCCCTACAGCGTGCGCCAGCAGCCGAGCGAGGCCAACGCGCTGGGCGAATTGAAGATCCTGTTCCCCAACAAGCATGCGATCTACATGCACGACACGCCGCAGAAATCGTTCTTCCAGCGCGATATGCGCGCGCTCAGCCATGGCTGCGTGCGGCTGCAGGATCCGCGCGGCATGGCGGCGGCGGTGCTTGGCACCTCCGTGGACTATATCGCCGAGAAGCTGAAGCACGGCCACGCGACCGAGAACGTGACACGCACGATCCCGGTCTATGTCGCCTATTTCACCGCCTGGCCCGATCTGTCGGGCAAGGTCGAATATTTCGGCGACGTCTACGACCGCGACTCGCGGCTGAAGCAGGCCCTGGATGCCACGGAGGCGGTGCGTTCGCCTTCGAGTTGATTTTTAGCGCTCGAACAGCGGCCGTCGGAAGCCGGCGTCGCGCCCGGCGATCAGCCAATAGAGCAACCCGGCGACAAGGCCGGCAGCGGCAATGATGCCGATGTCGACCCAACGCGCCGGGTCCATGTCCTCCGGTGCGCTCGGCCAGATCAAGGCGAAGCCGCCGACTGCGGCGCCGGCGCCGAAAACCATGTGCAGCAGGACATTGCGCAACGAGAAGAACTCGGCAATCAGCGCGAAGATCAACGTCTGCAGCGCGGTCACCACGATCGTCAGGAAATAGACGAACATGCCGAGCGGCGGCACCAGCAGCACCGCGATCGGCGAAACGCCCATGACGTCGAAATAGTTGGGCGCATTGGGCAAGGAACTGAGCACGCCATAGATCACCGCCACGGCGATCAGGCCGACCAGCACCGAGACGAAGTAGCCGGCCAACATCATCAATATGCGCTTCATCACGTGCTTTGCCGTCGCCATCCCCATCCCCCAATGCGGCGCCCGGAGCTATTCCAGGGAACGACAGTCAGCCATCAAAGCACGACTGACGCAAGGGGAGGCGCCCGCGGCAGGGCGATCGCCGAAGTTGGCGCCGGGAGCCTGTGACGCAGCCGAGAACGAATTCGCGTCGGAGCGTCCCTATTTCGGCTCCGCCGTCACAGGATCATAGGTGATTTCGACCTTCGCCTTGTCCGCCGTGTAATAGGTGACGGTGTAGGCGCCGCTGTCCCAGTCGACCTCGTCCACATAGCGAAAGCCGTCGCGCTGCTCGACCTTGGCGATGATCTCCGACAGCTTCTTGGCATTGGGCGGCGGCAGCGGCTTGTCGTCCGCGGCCAAGGCCGGCGCGACGGCGAAAAGAACGGCGACGCTGGTCGCCAGCAGAAATCTGGACATGGCTTTCCCTCAAGTTTCGTCGGACAGAAACTCGCTGGCGCGCCGGTTTGTTCCGCAACTGGAACGGGTGCCGGTTCAGTCCACTGGTTTGCAGCTTTCGGAAGACAAAACCTTGCGTCCAAAAAACACGATGCGCCGCTTCAATATTCGGGGCCATACAGTGTCGGCGGTTCATCGGTGTGTGTATAGCTTGGCGTCAGAGCACCGGGGCGCAGAATATGACTCTTCAGACGGACGGTTCCACGCCAACATTAACTCAGGTCCAAATTATCCAATCACTCGCCGAGGCTCTTTCTTGGTTTGAAAAGGAGCTGGGTTGGGGCGTGGTTCCGGCCGAACTTAACCACCTTACAGGTCGGATTGGCGAACTTTATGCAGCCATGATTACGCGTGGGCAAATGGCGCTCGAAACCAATCAGCGCGGTTATGACGTCGTTTCCGCTCTAAATGAGCGAATCTCCGTCAAGACAATCACCACTTCCTCCCATGTGTCCTTCAACTCCGCGACGTTCGAGTTCGTCGACCGGGTTATGGTGCTCCGCGTCAATGTCGACGAGGAAAAGGGCATCTCAGTCGAGGAACTACTTGACGAACCAGCCGAGGTCGCCAAGACAAAGATGAGATCCAGCGGGTCGGACTTCATTTATCCTATCACGCGAAGCTCTCAGCGCGAGCAGCGGCCGGTCGAGGAGTTGCGAGTAACAGCGCGCGCGAATTATTCGGGATTGGAGATCGTTCGGTACGAGAGCGCCGCCATTCGCATTCTGCGCGATGGCTCTGTCCAGCCCGTGGTTGTCAAAGATGTTCTTAGGCCTATCGCAGCCGAAATCGGCGTCGATGTTTTGAACGCCAAGGGTGAGGTAAAGAACACACAGACATTAGGTGCCGACGTCATCCGTGCACTGAATTCCAGAATGCCTTGACTGCTGTTCTAAATGCGCACGCGTCATGTCGTCATGCTCGCATTTCCGTGCTTTCCACCCCGGCACGTTTCCGTCCCGTGCAGAAGCCAGGGCGCTGGAACCTGAACGCTACATCGTCTACTGCGCCGACGACCGCATCGAGGTTTCGTTCTGGGATGATGAAAGTGCTGCGCGGCTCCGACGTCTGTCAGCTTCAGGCTGACTATTCCTGAGGCGGCAATTACCCTCGACGATGTCCCCAACTGATGTGGAGCGCATCACGCTGAGCCTTGCTACCCTGTACGAGGGGCCGCCGCCCGCGTAACTTACGCGGCGCGTCGTTGAGCGGGACCTGAACGGGTTCGGCGAGGGTCGACGGCGGTCACGATGCTGTGGTGGTGATCGCAATAGACGCGATCCGCCGAAGTTGGCCCGGCACAAAAACGATAACCGCCGGGTACCGACCGGTCTTCGCTTACCGGGAAGCGGCACTGATAGACGCCTAGCTGAATGAGGGGGACGTCTTTCGAAATTGGTCTGACATTTTCAGGCATGGTTTTTCAGGTTCCTGGTTCATAGCCATTGCCGGCTGACGGCCGCTATGCGACCGCGTCAAAGCGAGCTTCTCTCGTTTTGGAGGGCTGTGGATCACCATATGGTGTCGATCGCAGCGTCAATGAAGCCCGAAACCCTGCTTTCGCAAGCCAATCATTGCGACTTAAGGCCACACTGGCTGCTGGGAGGGCGGGCTGCGGGAGCGAGTACATTTTGTCAGCAGACAGTGCGGTCGCGTCCCGGAGCATCTCTTCGAACCGTTGCGCCGGTGCTATGGTGTGCCTGCATGATCAGACAGCAGGGATATGAGGCATGCCCGAAATCACACGCCGTACACTTCTTGCGTTCACCGCCGTGGCCTCGGTCATTGAACCGACATTTGCCGAAGCGGAAGGGGCCTCACCCGAATTGCGGGCGCTGATCGGAGCCCATGAAGCCAGCTATGTCGAGCTTCACAGGGTTGTTCATCAAGCGGGCAGCAGCAGCCACGAATGCAAGAGGGCAGACCGGATTGAACAGGAAGCCTTGCTGGCCATCTGCTCCTATCCAGCGATCAGCCGAGGCGACCGCCGGGCCAAGGCCGATTACCTGCTGACCGCCGAGGCTCGGGGTGAACTCGACCTGGAAGAGCACATGCAGGCCATCCTGCACTCGATGAAGCGCTGATCGCGGCTCGACCGGCGTAGGGCAGAGTTTGGCTCCATCGACAGGAGTTCATGCGCGGCGACTATCTCGCCGCCTTCCATTGCTGCGACTACGCATCTTTGGCTAACGGACGAAGCGGTCAGCGACCTGTCGGGCAAGTGGCGCTCGATGAAGCCGGCCCATGGAGCAAGCCCGAGCGCTGAACCGGAACAACGCTATACGGTCTTTTGCGCCGACGACCGCATCGAGGTGTCGTTCTGGGATCGCGAACAGATGAAGGTCCGAAACGGCTCCGACGTCTGCCCGTTCCAGAGATATGCGAGCTACAGCAGCGCGTGGAATTCGCCCAGAAGAATTTTGGCGGGCAAGGGGCGGAGTGTAGTTGCTAGGCATTTTGGGGTGCGGCGTTCAGGAAGGCCGATGGTGGGCGATGCAGGGATTGAACCTGCGACCCCACCCGTGTGAAGGGTGTGCTCTCCCGCTGAGCTAATCGCCCGCTCGTTGCCCGAAGGCCAAGCGAGCCGCGATATAAGGGAGGCGGGTGCGGTAAGTCAAGGCGCTGTCCGGCGTTCTGACACGGATCGGTTTTGCTGTGCTTTGCGCCCTGTCTCCGGCCGCCTTCCGGTCAGTTTCCGGCAGCGGCAATCAGCCTTTGCGCCAGGTCGAGCGTCAGGGCATCGAAATGCGAAATGACAGCCGACGGTTCGAATTCGCGCACATGGCGGTCGGTGTAGCCGAAATCGACCGCCACCACGGGAATGCCGGCGGCTTTCGCCGTGTCGATGTCGGTTTGCGAATCGCCGACCATCAGCGCGCAGTGCGGGTCGCCGCCGGCCAGCTTGATGGTCTCGATCAGATGGCGCGGGTCGGGTTTGCGGAAGGCGAACGTGTCCTGGCCGGCGATCGCCGCGAAATGTTTGGTCAGGCCGAGCGCCTCGATCAGCGCCAGCGAGTTGGCTTCGTATTTGTTGGTGCAGATGGCGAGGATATAGCCGGCCTCCTCGAAGCGCGCGATCGCCTCGACGACACCGGGGTAGGGGCGTGACTTGCCGGGGATGTTGAGCGTGTAGTGGTCGAGGAAGAGTTTCAGCAGCCGGTCGTGCTCCTCGACGGCAAGCGATCGCTGATGGGCGGCGTGCGCCCGCTCGATCATCACCCGGCCGCCGTGACCGACAAAGCGCCTGAAGCCGGCTTCGTCGACCGCCGCGATCTCGCTGGCGGCCAGGCTGTGGTTGAGGCTGTCGAGCAGGTCCGGCGCTGTGTCGATCAGCGTACCGTCGAGGTCGAACACGATGATCGGTCGGGTCATGGTCTGTCCTGGGGCAAGTTTCTACAGGGGCAGGCGATAAAGGCTGCGGCGCGTCAAGGCAAGCGCGGGGCCAGTTCGTTCAGGCGGGGCCTGCTTATCAGGCCGGGCATTCGCGGCTGGACGCCGCTATGAAAAAAACCGCCTCGACGGCGGGCTGTTGGCGCAAATCAGCACCATAGGCAAAAATGTAGCATAGCTGCCCTCACCTGTCAAGGAAATAATTCCTATACTGAGCATCACCTGGAGAAGCGCCGTCCAGGGCTTTGACCGGATCGGCAAAAATGCTACGAGCCCGGCAGCGAATTTCCGGGGCAATAACCGACATGGATGCAAGGCAGTTGAAGGTCGAAGCCGCGCGGGCAGCACTCGCCCATGTAAGCGACGGCATGCGACTCGGCATCGGCACCGGCACAACGGCCGAGGAGTTCGTGCGGCTGCTTGCCGAAAAGGTTGCAACCGGCATGACCGTCATCGGCGTGCCGACTTCGGAGCGCACCGCGTTGCTGTGCCGCGAGCTTGGCGTGCCGCTGTCGACGCTGGAGGAAACGCCAGAGCTGGATCTCACCGTCGACGGCGCCGACGAAGTCGACCCGGAACTGACCTTGGTCAAGGGCGGCGGCGGCGCGCTGCTGCGCGAGAAGATCGTCGCCGCGGCGTCCCAGCGCATGATCGTCATCGCCGACCGCTCCAAGATGGTCGAGACGCTCGGCCGTTTTCCCCTGCCGATCGAAGTCAATCCGTTCGGCCTGCGCGCCACTGAAATCGCGGTTGCCGCAGCGGCTGAAAAGCTCGGTCTTTCCGGACCGGTCACATTGAGGATGACGGGCGGGCAGGCTTTTGTTACAGACGGCGGCCATTTTATCCTCGATGCATCTTTTGGCCGCATTCCGGATACAAGAGCGCTTTCGAATGCTCTCCACGCCATTCCGGGCGTGGTCGAGCATGGTCTTTTCATCGGGCTGGCTTCAGCGGCCATCATCGCCGGCGGCGACGGTATCCAAACCGTCCATGCCGCCCGAAAACCAGGGAGTTCTACCGATCATGACGTTGCATAACCGGGTTCGCAGCCTTTCCGTCCTTCTGGCGGCCTCGGCCGTTTTCGCCTTCTCGTCGCCGGCGTTTTCGCAGGATGTCACGGAAGCGCACCTGAAGGCCGCCCGCGCGGCGGTCGCTGCGATCCACGCGACCGACCCATTCGACAACATCCTGCCGCAGGCAGCCGCGGCGCTCGAATCGCAGCTGATCCAGAAGAACCCGGACATGCAGGAACTGATCGGCAAGACCATCAACGAGAAGGCTCTGGCGCTGGCCTCGCGCCGCGCCGACCTCGAGAAGGAAGCAGCACTCGCCTACGCGAAAGTGTTCTCCGAAAAGGAACTGACCGACATCGCCGCCTTCTACAATTCCGATTCGGGCAAGAAGCTGCTCGATAGCGGCCCGACGGTGACCCGCGAATTGGTCAAGGCAGCCGACATCTGGCAGAACGGCCTCGGCCGCGATCTCGCCCAGCAGGTCGGCGAAACGTTGGCCGCAGCCGCCAAGGCAAAGGCGCAGGCAGCACCTGCCGCGCCCGCCGACGGAGCCGCCGCTCCGGCCGATGGCGCAGCGCCCGCCGACGGCGCGGCCCCCGCGGACAACAACTGACCCGCATTTTCAAATGGCCTTGCGGCCTACTGCGAAAGCCCGGCCTGTCCGGGCTTTTCTTTTGCCTTTTTGCGGCCTACCTGTCTGACACATTTCTGAAGCCTGGGAGCCGCATCATGGCCGGTTACGACTACGATCTTTTCGTCATCGGCGGCGGCTCGGGCGGGGTGAGGGCGGCGCGCGTCGCCGCGGCTCTCGGCAAGCGTGTCGGCATCGCCGAGGAATACCGCTATGGCGGCACCTGCGTCATCCGCGGCTGCGTGCCGAAAAAGCTCTACGTCTATGCCTCGCAATTTCCCGAGCACTTCGCCGACGCCGCCGGCTATGGCTGGACGGTGCCGGAAGCCAGTTTCGACTGGCAGACGCTGGTCGCCAACAAGGATCGCGAGATCAGCCGGCTGGAGGCGATCTACGTCAGGAACGTCGAGGGCGCCGGCGGCGAGACCTTCCACTCGCGCGCCATGATCGTCGATCCGCATGTCGTGCATCTCCTGGGTGAGGATCGCACCATCACAGCAGACCAGATCCTGATTGCCACCGGCGGCCGCCCGGCGGCGCATCCGGCGCTGCCCGGCCACGAACATTGCATCTTTTCCAACGAGGCTTTCGACCTCAAGGAATTGCCCAGGGCGATCATGATCGAGGGCGGCGGTTACATCGCCGTCGAGTTCGCCAACATTTTTCACGGTCTCGGCGTCGACACCACGCTGGTCTATCGCGGCAAGGAGATCCTCAGCCGGTTCGACATGGACCTGCGGCGCATGCTGCACGAAACCATGGAAAAGAAGGGGATAAGGATCCTTTGCCATTCCGTGTCCGAATGGATCCGCAAGCGGCCGGACGGCCGGCTCGACGCGCTGGTCAGCGGTGGCGAGGTGCTGACCGTCGACCAGGTGATGCTGGCCATCGGCCGCATTCCCAACACCGAGAATATGGGCCTGGAAGGCATCGGACTGGAGATGACCAAGACCGGCGCCATCGCCGTCGACCAATATTCCCGCACCAATGTCGACAACATCTGGGCAATCGGCGACGTCACCAACCGCGTGCAGCTGACGCCGGTGGCGATCCATGAGGCGATGTGCTTCATCGAAACCGCCTTCAAGGGAAATCCGACCGCTCCCGATCACGAGACGATCGCGACCGCCGTCTTCTCACAGCCGGAGATCGGCACGGTCGGCCTGTCTGAGGACGATGCCATCAAACGCTTTTCCGACATCGAGATCTACCGCGCCACATTCCGGCCGATGCGGCACACCCTGTCCGGGCGCGACGAGAAGATGCTGATAAAGCTGGTGGTCGATGG
>NZ_RZQP01000229.1:0-9545 GCF_003998165.1 Mesorhizobium sp. M7A.F.Ca.US.007.01.2.1
CCTCAAGGCACTGTCGCGCATCGCGCGAGTGCTGCGTGACGCCGACACGGTGGCCAAGATCAGGGGTACGCGCGACGCCGCGGCTATCCACGCGCTTTTATCGGACACCCAGGCCTCGCACGCGGCCTGATTTTTCTGGTGAGACGAACTTCAAGGGCCGCCACGGGCGGCCCTATGCGTTTGAGCCTGCTGGTCGCGCCTAACAGGGCGGCGCGCTGGGTCTTAGTGGATGGCGACCGTGGTCAGGTCGTTTTCCATGGCACCGGCCAGTGCGCGGTCACGCGCGTCGGAAAGCAGGATCGGCTGGCCATTGGCTGCAAACAGCGCCCACAGTTCCATGCCGGGAGCGATTTCGCCGAGATTGGGGAAACGGCCGAGCAATTCGTCGCTCGAGACCTTTCTGAGATAAGCGACCGAGCCCTCGCCGAGATGAGCGAATTCGCCATTGGTCATGGTGATAGTTTCAGTTCTGGTCATTTCAAAGCCTCCTTGGCGCGAGGACGCCGCTCAAGGCCATCCCGCATGAGAGCCATCGGTAAAGATCAGTCTTTCACCGATATGTTTATTTTCCGTACCAGCCGTTCGGACTCCGGCCGATCGAGGTCGATCGCCAAAAGGCCGTTCTTCAACTCCGCTGCGATCACCCGCATGCCGTCGGCCAGCACGAAACAGCGCTGGAACTGGCGCGCGGCGATGCCGCGATGAAGAAATTCGCGCTCGGTGTCGTCGGTCTGACGGCCGCGCACGACCAACTGGTTTTCCTCCGCGGTGACATCGAGATCGCTTTCGGCGAAACCGGCGACCGCCAATGTGATGCGCAACCTTTCGGTTTTGCCGTCGGCGCCGCTGAGGCGTTCGATGTTGTAGGGAGGGTAGCTGTCACCGGACTTCGCCAGGCGTTCCAGGGTCTTTTCCATGGCGTCGAAACCAAGCAGAAGCGGGCTGGAAAAGGGCGTCATTCGGCTCATGTTACACTGTCCTCTCAAGAGCGACATAAAGTGGAAAAACCCAGATGGCATTTTTCCCGATGGCCTTGATATGGTCCGCCCCGCGACCAAGTTCAAGCCGTCAACAGACCCGCCCAAAAAGACCAGGCCGTGGACTCACAGGAATGACAGACATGGCGCTTGAAACGGCGAGCAGATGCAAGGAAAAGCGCGCGGGTCGGGATTGTCTTCCCCGGTCGAGCGGTTCGGCCTGGCAGCTCGCGGCCGCTTCGGCGTCATTTGGATGTTCCGATCGGATCGATGCAAGTCCACGACCTCGCCAAACAAGGAATTGAAATGCCCCAGTCACGCAAGATCATCATCGACACGGATCCCGGCCAGGATGATGCCGTCGCCATATTGCTGGCGCTCGGCAGCTCCGAACTGGAGATCGTCGGCATATCAGCCGTTGCCGGCAACGTGCCGCTGAAGCTTACCGAAAAGAATGCCCGCAAGATCTGCGAGCTGGCCGGCCGCCCGGACATCAAGGTCTATGCCGGTGCCATCCGGCCCCTGACGCGCGAACTGGTCACCGCCGAGGAAGTGCATGGCAAGACCGGCCTCAACGGTCCGCAATTGCCCGAACCGACGATGAAGCTGCAGGACCAGTACGCGGTCGATTTCATCGTCCAGACGCTGATGAGCGAAGAAAGCGGCACGATCACGCTTTGCGCGCTCGGCCCGCTCACCAACATTGCGCTGGCGCTGATCCGCGAGCCGCGCATCGCACCGCGCATCAAGGAAATCGTGCTGATGGGCGGCGGCTTCTTCGAAGGCGGCAATGTCACCCCGACCGCCGAATTCAACATCTATGTCGACCCGCAGGCCGCAGATGTCGTGCTAAAATCCGGCATTCCGATCGTCATGATGCCTCTCGACGTCACCCACAAGGCGCTGACCACCGCCAAGCGCACGCAGGCCTTCCGCGCGCTGGGCACCAGGGTCGGCACCGCCACCGCGGAGATGCTGGAGTTCTTCGAGCGCTTCGATGAAGAGAAATACGGCACCGACGGTGGCCCGCTGCACGACCCTTGCGTCATCGCCTATCTGTTGAAGCCGGACCTGTTCAAAGGCCGCAACTGCAACGTCAGCGTGGAAACCGCCTCGGAACTGACCATGGGCATGACCGTGATCGACTGGTGGGGCGTCACCAAACGGCCGAAGAACGCCATGGTGATGCGCGACATCGACCATCATGCGTTTTTCGCCTTGCTGGTGGAGAGGCTGGGGCGGCTTAACTGACCGTCAGAACAGAACTGAACTTGTGAGCACGCGTCTTCAATCATTGAGAAACCGATAGGTGTCTCCGCCGCGCTTATGATGTTGCCGCTCGATGGGGATGACCGAACCGACAAGGTGCGGCATCCCCACTTCATCATCGATGGATGTCACCGCGCTGTTGCCATCAAGGCGGACATCGTATGTGTAATACAGCCCGCGCCCGGCAGCCATCTTCGGATTGATGGGCATTAACCTCACATACTCGATAGTGCCCATCACACTCTGAGTTGCCACAACCGGATTGTCCTGGTTCATCGCAATCGGGATCAGCGCCGCCAGGGGCAGTGCGCAGAAGAATACGACACCAATGACTGCGTCTCGGTATTCTGCCTGAAACAGAAGCAGGCGGTTTCTGAGAGAAGATACTGTTGCCATGATTCAATTCACGAATCGGTAGAAGACGAAGCCATTGTCGCGCGTGACGCGTTCGATGTTTGTGCGCGAGCCGATCAGATGCGGGTGATCGTCATCGATAAGGACAGACGAACCGTTCTCGATAGAAACCAGATATATGCCGCGGCCATGGTCCAACCGGACACTTTCGACGTTTGCCTCGACTGTGTCGACCGATCGGATCGGGCTGGCGTCGTTGATCCATTTGTTTGCCGCCAACATGATCATAACCGCAAACGCACCAATAAAGAGGATCACGCCAGGCGCGTTCCTCTTCAAACCATCCCAAGTCCAAAAGACAGACATGAATCCCTCAAGCCAGATTCATGTGGTGGTGGGACAGCACACTTTCAATCTGTTGCCATTCCAGGGTGCTGCAACTCCTTGCGGCACCGGCTCGGCCGCCTTTACTTCGACCGCGAAAACGCCAGCCACAGGCCGCCGCCGACCATGAAGCTGCCGCTGATCCTCGACAGGAGTTTGATGCGGCCGGCCGACAGCAGGCGCCCGGCGCGGCCGGCGGCCAGCGCGTAAGTCGAATCCGAGAAGGCGGCGAAGATCATGGCGGTCAGACCCATGACGGCGATCTGCAGCGAGTAGTTGCCTTGCGGCGAAATGAACTGCGGAAAGAAGGCGCCGAAGAAAATCAGCGTCTTGGGGTTGCTCAGCGCCACCAGCAGGCCCTGCAGGAAGAAGCCGCCGCGCGGCTTTCTCGCTGTTCCATCGGCATTCAACGTGCCCTTGGAACGGAACATCTGCACACCCATCCAGATCAGATAGGCGGCACCGATCAGCCGTACCCATTCGAACCAGTGGCCCATGCCTGCGATCAGCGTGTTGAGGCCGATGCCGACGATGGCGATCATCACGGCAAGCCCGGCCTGCGTGCCGGCGACGTTGGCGAGGCCGGCGCGCGAGCCATGGCGGATGCTGTTGGCAATGATCAGCGTGACCGTCGGACCGGGCACCAGGATAATGACAATGCAAGCGAGGACATAGGCGGCGTAGAGTTCGAGCGACATGCTTTTTCCCCAGGAATACCGCCGAGGCGGCGCGGCTGAGGATAATCAATGCATGGCGGCGATAGCGATGCAAGCCGGTGCGCGAAGCGCCGCGGCACGCCAACGCGTGCGATTCAGGCGCCGGCCGGCCAGGGCAGTGTTGCCTCATAGGCGACCGCCGCCTTGAGCACGGCAAGGTCGCCGCGTGGCCGGCCGATCAGCTGCATGCCCATCGGCCGCCCTCTATCGTCGAAGCCGACCGGCACATTGGCCGCCGGGCAGCCGCCCAAGGTCGCGAAGGCGGAAACCTGCATCCAGCGGTGATAGCTGTCCATTGTGCGTCCGGCGACCTCACGCGGCCAATGCGTATCGATGTCGAAGGGGAAGACCTGCGCTGTCGGCAGCGCAATCAGATCATAGCGGTCGAAGATCGACAGAAGCGTGCGATACCACGACGTGCGGATGACCGAAGCGGCGCGGATCTGCGGCGCCGTCAGCCGCGTTGCGTTCTCCACTTCCCAGATGGCTTCCGGCTTGAGCAGGCGGCGCTTTGCGGGATCGTCATAGTGGGTTTTGAGCGCGCAGCCGCTGCTGGCCTGGCGCAGCGTCACGAAGGCCTGCCACAGCGCTTCGAAATCGAAATCCGGCAGCAGGGGCTCGGTCGCGAAGGACGCCTCCGCAAAGCGGCCAAGTGCCGCCTCGCACAGGCCGAGAATGCCTGTTTCAACCGGCAGATGACCGCCGAGGTCACCGAGCCAGGCGATGCGGCCACCAGTTGCGGGTATTCCAAGCCCTTCGAGGAACGAGCCGGGTTTCTCGTAGGACAATGGCGCGTGCGGGTGGTAACCGGCCTGCACATCGAGCAGCAGTGCCATGTCACCGACGTTGCGGCCCATCGGCCCGTCGACGCCCATCTGCGCATGGAAGACTTCGAAATCGGGTCCGCCAGGAACAAGTCCTTGCGACGGGCGGAAGCCAAAAACATTGTTCCAGGCGGCCGGGTTGCGCAGCGAGCCGCCAAAGTCGCTGCCATCGGCGACGGGCACCATGTCGAGCGCCAGGGCAACGGCCGCGCCGCCGCTCGAGCCTCCGGCGGTCAGGGCCGGATCGAAGGCGTTCAGCGTCGGCCCGAACACGGCGTTGTAGGTGTTGGAACCAAGCCCGAATTCGGGGACGTTGGTCTTGCCGATGATAATGGCGCCGGCATTGCGGATGCGCTCGACGAAGAAATCGTCCTCCTGCGGCACGAAATCGGCGAAGATCGGCGAGCCGAAAGAGGTCCTGAGGCCCGTGGTCGAGGCGAGGTCCTTGATGGCCATCGGCAGGCCGAAGAGCGGGTTGGTTTTGGCTCGCGTCGGGCTGGCATCGGCCGCATCGGCTTCGCGCAGGATATCGGCGCGATCGCGCAAGGAGACGATGGCGTTCACCAGCGGATTGACCGCCTCGATGCGGTCGAGGAATGCCGCCACCACCTCGCGCACGGAAAGCTCTCTCTCCCGGATCGCGCCGGCGAGTTCGACTGCGGACAGGCGGCAGATGTCGCCTGCCGGCGGCACGGCATGTTTTGTTTGAGGACGCAGCATTCTAACGGGTTTCCTGCAGCGCCTGATCGACGTCTTTGGCGAGCGGGATCGCCGGTTGGGCGCCAGGCTTCAGGCAGGCCAGCGAGCCGGCCGCGCCGGCGCGCGCCAGCGCCTGTTCGAGCGTGAGGCCCGACGACAGGCTGGCGGCGAAATAGCCGCAGAACGTATCGCCGGCGCCGACCGTGTCGACGGGGATGATCTTGCGCGCAGCAACGGCCAGGAACTCGGTCGGTGTCGCCGCCATCACGCCATCGCCGCCGAGCGTGACGACGACGGTGCGGCCGGTCTTTCCGGCAAAGTCGCGCATGCGCGCCGCCCGATCGCGGCCTTGCAGCGACAGCGCTTCGCCATACAGGTCGAACTCGGTTTCGTTGGCGACGACATAGTCGGCCTTGTCGAGAAAGCCGGCTGTCTGCGCCTGGAAAGGTGCTGTGTTGAGCACCGTGATGGCGCCGGCCGCCCTTGCCTGGTCGAGGGCGGCATCGACGGTGGCCAGCGGAATCTCATTTTGCAGCAGCACGACGTCGCCTTTTTTCAGAAAGGCCTTGGAGAGATCGCCGGGCACCACGGAAGCGTTGGCGCCCGGCACCACGGCGATGATGTTCTCGCCGTCGTCGGCGACCATGATCAGTGCCGTGCCGGTCGAGGCGTGAGTCTCGGCAACGCCGGACAGGTCGACCTTGCCGTCGCGCAGCAATGCCAGTGCTTCGGCGGCGAAGCTGTCCCTGCCGACGGCGCCGACCATGCGCACCGAGGCGCCGGCGCGTGCGGCGGCCAGGGCCTGGTTGGCGCCCTTGCCACCAGGCGCGGTGGTGAAGGCCGAGCCGCCCACCGTCTCGCCGGGGCTCGGCAAGCGGTCGACCTTGGCGATAAGGTCGAGGTTGATCGAGCCGATGACGATAATCAAGCAGGGCCTCCTGGCAACGCAAATTCAAAATGTCGGAGCGTCTTCGTGCGTCCGGGCGAACGCAGATCGTTCCGATTGCGTGGAAGCTAACCTGTAAGGCCGCGGCTTGCCAGACCACGCGCATGGTCCAGCCCGATTTGAGAGGTATCTAGTGGCCAACGCGGCCTCGTCGATGCTGGCAATATTTGGAAGATGCGTATTACGATATCTGCCCGGCTTCCCAACCCAGAATGGCGCGCTTGCGGGTCAGGCCCCAATGATAACCGGTGAGGTCGCCTGATTTGCCGATGGCGCGGTGACAAGGCACCACGAAAGAGAGCGGATTGGCGCCGTTGGCCGCACCGACCGCACGGCTGGCGGACGGTGCGCCGATGCTGGCCGCAATCGAGGAATAGGTGCGGGCCTTACCCATCGGGATCTTGAGCAGCGCCTCCCAGACGCGAACCTGGAAGTCGGTGCCGATCATGACGACATGCAGCGGCTGGTCGGGGCGCCACAGCGTCGGGTCGAAGATACGGGCGGCATAGGGGCCGGTGGCAGTCATGTCCTCGACGTAGATGGCGTTCGGCCAGCGGCTGGACATGTCGGCGAAGGCGGCGCGTTCCTCGCCGGGGTCGCTGAAGGCGAGGCCGGCGAGCCCGCGCTCGGTGGCCATGATCAGGGCGGTGCCGAACGGCGAGGAATGGAAGCCGTAGCGGATGGTGAGCCCGGCGCCGCGTGTCTTGTAGTCGCCCGGCGACATCGCCTCGTGCGTGACGAACAGATCATGCAGCCGGCCGGGGCCGGACATGCCCAGTTCGAATGAGGTCTCGAGCAGAGGCATGCCGGAATCGAGCAGCCTGCGCGCATGGTCCAGTGTCACCGCCTGCAGGAAGGCCTTGGGCGACAGGCCGGCCCAGCGGGTGAAGAGCTTTTGCAGGCCGGTCGGCGTCTCGCCGACCTCCTCGGCCAGCTCTTCGAGGGAAGGCTGGTCGCGATAGTCGAGACTGATCTTCTCGATGGCACGGCGCACGATCTCATAATCGCTGCCTTCAGGCGTGATGTCCTTTTTGAGGACTGCGGTGTGTGTGCTCATGGAACTGTCTCCTTGAGCCGGAATATCGCCCCTCGGGGCGTCGATCGCCACCCGAAACTTGCCTTCTTGCGGCGCATACCCGGATAGGCACCGGATTCGAGCCCAGGAATCGCTCGCGGCTGCCTCAGCGTGCCTTGGCGGTCGCCAGCGCGCGCGAAAAGGCGGTGGCAAAACTCTCGCGGGAATCGGGGTCCAGGAACGATCCGATCGGCACGTTCTGGCCTTCACCTTGCACCGTCATGCCTGTGATGCCGATCTCGGCGTGACGGGCCACCGAAAACCGCGCCCAGAATGGATTGAAGCGATGCGCTTCCGATTTCCCCGAGGGGGCTGTCTTGCGGATGTCGAGGCTGGTGCGCGAAACCGAGACTTCTTCGCGTGCGCGAGCGGCACGATAGTTGATGCGAAAGGCGATGTAGACGGCGGCCACGTCGAGGCCGAAGAAGCCGAACACCGGCCAGGCGCCGCGCGACAGGAAAAACGCGCCTGTCACCAGCCAGCCGAACAGCAGCGCGCCCATCAGGACGAAGAAGCCTGTCCGGCCCAGAGACCGGTGCGGGGTCAGTAGCGCCTGAAAGAATGGCTCGTCGGCCTGAAACGAGGCGTTTGTGTCGCTCATGAGGGGATATTATAGGAGGGAAATGGCAAGCCCCAAGTCCAAAGATTCTTCCCTGTCCAAAAAAGAGCTGTTGCCCGCACGACGCGATGGTTCGAACGCAAAGCCGCGCCCGAGGCCGGTGCGACGCGCGTTACGCTACAGCCCAGCCGAAGTTAACGAGATATTCCGGCGCTTTTCCGTCCAGCGGCCCGAGCCGAAGGGCGAACTCGAACATGTCAACGCCTTCACGCTGCTGGTCGCGGTGGTGCTGTCGGCGCAAGCGACGGATGCCGGCGTCAACAAGGCGACGCGGGCGCTGTTCAGGGCCGCCGATACGCCGCACAAGATGCTGGCGCTGGGGGAAGCAAGGGTCGGCGAATATATCCGCACCATCGGGCTGTGGCGCAACAAGGCGAAGAATGTGATTGCGCTGTCGCAGGCGCTGATCCGCGACCATGGCGGCGAGGTACCCGATAATCGAGATGAATTGGTCAAGCTGCCCGGGGTCGGGCGCAAGACCGCCAATGTCGTGCTCAACATGGCCTTCGGCCAGCACACGATGGCGGTCGACACGCACATTCTTCGCATAGGCAACCGGCTCGGATTGGCGCCCGGCAAGACGCCGGAACAGGTCGAGCAGGGATTGTTGAAGATCATTCCGGACGAATATATGCGCCATGCACATCACTGGCTGATCCTGCATGGCCGCTACGTCTGCAAGGCGCGCAAGCCGGATTGCCCGGCCTGCGTCATCGCCGACATCTGCAAGGCCGAGGTCAAGACGACCGATGTGCCGGCACCGCTGGTGCCGATCGCACCGCTCGACCCGGTCGAAGAGGTTCAGGACCGAGGCGGAACGGCGGCGTAATTCAACTCTCCTCCACAAACACCTCTTCGCGCTTTTTCTTGACCGCCGGCAGGAAGACGACGGCGAGCACGGCGAGCGCTATGAGCAGCAGGCCGGCGCTGATCGGTCTGGTCACGAAGGTGCTCGGGTCGCCGCGCGAGAGGATCATGGCGCGGCGCAGATTTTCCTCGAGCAGCGGGCCGAGCACGAAGCCGAGCAGCAGCGGTGCCGGTTCGCAGCGCAGCTTGGTCAGGAGGTAGCCGAGGAAGCCGAAGAAGGCGACGGCGTAGAGATCATAGACGTTGCTGTTGACGCTGTAGACGCCGATCGAGCAGAACGCCATGATGATCGGGAAAAGCACGTAATAGGGGATCGTCAGCAGCTTCACCCAAAGCCCGATCAGCGGCAGGTTGAGGATGATCAGCATCAGATTGCCGATCCACATCGAGGCGATGATGCCCCAGAACAGCGCCGGCTGTTCGGTCGCGACATTGGGGCCGGGCACGATGCCCTGGATGATCATGGCGCCGATCATCAGCGCCATGACAGGGTTGGCCGGAATGCCCAGCGTCAGCATCGGGATGAAGGAAGTCTGCGCACCGGCATTGTTTGCCGATTCCGGTCCGGCGACGCCTTCGATGGCGCCCTTGCCGAACTCCTTCGGGTTTTTCGAGACGCGTTTTTCGACCGTGTAGGAGGCAAAGGCTGCCAGGATCGCGCCGCCTCCCGGCAGGATGCCGAGCGCCGAACCGATGATCGTTCCGCGCACGATGGGCGCTGCCATGCGCCGAAAGTCCTCGCGGGTCGGCATAAGGCCGGTGACCTTGCGGATCATCACGGAGCGCTCATCCTCGTTTTCGAGGTTGCGCAGGAT